>NZ_JAKEVZ010000020.1:0-57689 GCF_021491425.1 Mariniradius sediminis
TCATAGCTTTAAGTGTGTGAAGGTATCCCGAAAAAGTTATTTCCGTAATTTTTCCAGGCCTTTCAAGGGGCCGAAAAATTCCAGAATAACTTTTCCCGCCAATTACACACTTATCGGGACGCTACCCAAGGGATGAGGTTGGCCCATTTTTACCACCAAGAAAAGAAAACTGAATTCAGTGAACAGACAAAAGGCATATAACTTAATCGCCGTTGTTTCGATTATGGGAATACTGGCATGGATGGTGACCGACTATCTCGGAGGAATGATTATTTTCCTTCTTTCTTATGCGCTTTTTATTGTTCCCATTTTCATCCTTTACATCGTTTCACTTGGCGACACTCTTGTATCAATTGGAAGAAGAGGCTTTAAGCAAAACAAGATCAAAATCATTTTTCATGGACTTGTCATTCTAGCAATTATTATGACCAATGTTTTCCAATCTGACCTTCTCAAATCAAAGAGAATTTTAACAGCGACGTTAAAAGACGATCTATTCCATTATACCCTAGTGTTGAGAGAAAATGGGACTTGTGAAAATGAAGTTTCCGGAATATTCGGTTTTCAAAAGGTCTTTCATGGACGATTTGAATTTCAAGGCGATACAATTGTTTTTACCAAAAAGCCTTATGACAATGATTTCATTCCAGACACATTGCTTTTGGACAGAAATGAAAACGTAATCTTTATCAATAGAGACAGGGATGGAAAATTTAACACGACGAAAGAATGGCTGAACCATTTCGAGATTCAATAAAAACAACCATTTCCCCCTGGGAATAATAAAGGTAAAACAGGAATAAGCCGAGTCTCGACAACTGTACAAACTCGGCTTTTCTTTTTTCAGGAATTCTTAATTCTCCATCCCACCCTTCTACAGGAATCATCAATCAAGAAACCAGCGCCCGAACCACCGAAAGCAGCAACAAGTCCGTCCACAGGAAGGCTCGCCAGCGGTTGACCCGGGATAAATCAAGCGCATTTTGAGCTTTTAGTCTTGGATACTGTTCTCATTCAGGAAACTCATGTCCCGACAAATTTGTATATTTATTTAAAATTCAACGCACTATGATACTGGAACGGACAAAAGACGAAATATTGGTAAGGCTTCCGGCAAATTTAGACCTGACAGAGCTTCAAAACATGATCGACTACCTTGATTACAAGGAACAGACGATGTCATCCAATATAAGTCAGGAGGACGTAGCTGAAATATCCAAGGCGGCAAACAAACGTATTTGGGCAAAATTTAAAGCTCAAAGAGGATTGAAATGAAGATTGTCGTTGATTCCAATATTGTGTTCAGTGCGATTTTAAACTCCGAGGGAAAGATTGGCAACTTGCTTATAAACGGTTCAAAGTATTTTGAATTTTTCACAGTGAACCTTCTGAAGGCTGAAATACTGGAGCACAAGAAAAAAATAATCAAAGCCTCTGGGCTGACAGAGAGTCAGTTTGAAAGGATTCATCAGATAATCACAGAAAGGATAACTTTTGTTGATGAGATATTACTCTCAGACACAGACATCGAAAAGGCAATAGAATTGGTTTCGGAGGTTGATGAGGAGGATGCATTGTTTGTTGCACTAACAAATAACCTAAAATCCAAGCTGTGGACTGGTGACAAAAAACTAATCAATGGACTTAGGAATAGAAGTTTTAACAGAGTTATAACAACTGGAGAACTTTACGATCTATTTCTTGGCAAGGAATTGCAAGAAAGCCTGAGGAGGAAGAATAGATAAAAAACTAAGGATAATCCCCCCTTTTGAGCGTAGGTTGGCGTAGGCGCTATGCGTATCACAATGGCCATCGAGGATGCAACTACCCGTTTCCATCATATTTTGAATTTGTAATTCCTCTCCATCCCACCCTTCCACAGGAATCATCAATCAAGAAACCACCACCCGAACCACCGAAAGCAGCAATAAGGCCGTCCACAGGAAAGCTCGCCAGCGGTTGACTTGGAGGAGTCTCAGGATATTTTTCTCCAGGCTTTCCCCTCGATCGATGGCATTGTGAATGGGAATGGCGATGAAAAAGGTATTGATCCAGATACCGCCCAAAAGCAATCCGTCCACCATATAAACGAGCGGGGCAAAAAGGACCTGCAAAGCGATCACAGCGGTCTGGACAAACAACAAAGGCCCCACGAAGTAGAGAATCTTCCGGGTGTACTGCTGGTGCCAGTAGTTCAGTTTTGTGGGGTCGATATACTTAAAAGACGGATAGATGATGACCTGCACCAACCAAATCAACACAAAAAGCCCCGAGTCAACCGACAGACGAATCCACTCCATATGGTTTGATTATTTCTTCCGGCAATATGAACCCATAAAACCTGAACCTCCATCCGAACAAAAACCTTCTAAAACCGCCAAGCAAACCCTACTTTTCCGGTTCATCTGAGTTGCCATTGGGTTTCGGTATGGACTCTTTGCAGGATCAGAAAGAAAGGAACCCACCAAATCAGGTCGTTGGTATACAAGGTATAGCTGAACTCAAAGGGGACTTCTTTTAAGACAAGGTAATTGAACAGGAATCCCAGGGGTCCGAATATCTTTCCCAGAAACCCGACTGCCACGATTGGCCAGTGCTTGAGGGGGTTGTAGCTGGCCCACCAATAGCCTAAGCCGTATACGCCTACGATCATGCCAGTCCCTTGCCAAATAGTAGGATGCTGCAGGGGTGCCATTCCAGTCCACTCGAAAAAGGTATGCGGCCAAATCACCACCCAGGCTCCCCAAAGTATATTATAAATGGCTGCCAATCTGAGGCAGGTAGACATCCAATCGGGATAATTTTTTTCCATGCCAATAAGGACAATCCGTCAGTCAAAAAGTTTGAAAATATCCCCAATCTTTTTTCATCCGGTGAAACGGATGAGCGGATGACCTTCCCTTTCGGGCGTAGATTGGCGGGATAGCGTTTGTTTCAATCCTTGATTATATTTACTTTTTCAAGAACAAAACCTCATCGAGTTATGAAAGCCGAGTTTACCGCCATCATCGAACCTGCACCGGAAGGTGGATTTTGGGCCGTTTGTACAGAAGTGCCTGGAGCCAATGGCCAAGGAGAAACAGTGGAAGAAGCCAAAGTAGATTTGATTGCTGCGGTTAAGTTATTGCTCGAAGATCGGCTCAGCGCCCTACCGAAATAAAGGAACCTCTCGCAATGAAAATCCTGAAAAGGTTAGGTGCCGAGTAAATGTGATTTTTTCGACAATAAATAAGCACAGATAACCCAATCTACAGATTCACATCTGCCTGATAAGTCAAGTACCACTTTCCATTCAAAAGCTCATATTTTCTTCGAAACACTTGACCGAGAAATTCCTTGGATACAACTTCCTCTGTTACCAAAGCAGGCTGGTATTCTATGCTGTAATTGAATTGGGAGGTATCAATTTCAGCGATGGGGAAGAAAACCCAATCTTCCTTTTTCCAATAATAAACAGTGTCGAGAACCGACATTTCATCCGTATTGATTCCTCGAAGTGGAAATATGATGCGGCTTTTTTGGAATGATTCGTCGGTATTGAATTTCTCATAAAAGGAATTGAAATCCTCCGGCGATGCTTGGTTTCCGTGCCCGCAAGCAAAAAGAATAAGTATCGACAACCAACTTATCGGATTCCAAAATTTTGCTTCTGTTGTCTTCGGCCACCCCGTCTTTTTTCGAAAAGATTTCGGTCCTCTGGCAGCTAATTTTATACCTTTCATCATCAATCCATATTCTTCTTTTCTACCACCCATCCCGGGGATTTTGATAGGCCGGGGGTTTTGCCGGCAAAGAGCTTTCCTGCTTCCTTGTCGCCTTTCAGTTGCCACTTGTACCAATGCGTAGCGACCCGGGCAAATTCGCCTCCGTAGGGCTGGCCATAGGTGCCGCCGTGTCCGACATCGAGATTGCCGACGAAAATCGGCACATGGTTGATCCTTGCAAAATCGTCCATGCCGTTGCCATAGGCGATGTCAGACTTCCCGCCCAAGAGGTAGAGCGTGGGCACTTTGATGTTGTTCAGTTGCGCTTTGGTCACTTGGGGCATGCCCGGCATCCCGCCACCGGGATTGGGCAATACACCGCTGTTGAATACGCCCACCGTGGTAATCCTTGGATCGCCCGCGACTTCGAGGGTTTGTAGCCCACCGCAGGACATACCACTCACGGCGATCTTTTTGGTGTCCAGCTTTTGGTAGTAGGGACTCTTGGGATCGGCGTTTTGTGCAATGGCCCAGTCGATGGCATCGAGTAGCTTTTGGGACTTCGAGCGGACTTCCGTTTGCTTGGGCATGGTGCCGATGGCGATGACCAAGAACCCGTGGGAAGCCACTTCATTCAGGAAATTGACGTGCTCCCAAGGCGAATCGAAGCAAGCGCCATTGCCCCAAGCGATAATGGGAAGCTTGTTTTTGTCGCCAAACTTTGACAAATCCTGTGGCTTGAATACCGTGTGTGTGGGAAGCGAGGCCTCGGATACCATGACGGCGGGATAGCTTCCGGTACCGCCGTTTTCAAGGACTTCAGAAAAGGGTTCGGGTTGGAAGAGGAGGTTTTTGGAGAAAAAGGGAAGTGTCTTTGTCCGAATCCTTTCCGCAATCCGGTTGAGATGGTCGCCCTCATAACTTTCGTAGAAATGCGGGATTTGATAGGATTCCAGGACTTCGTGAAGTTTTTTGGTCGCCTCGCTAATGCCTCGGTCCTGCAGTCCGGCATCGAGTGCGATGGCTTTCAGTTTTTTGAGATTGGGGATGTATTGATCCGCAAAGTTCAGCGTGCGGTTGGCAATGATCTTGTTGATCACATCGGGACGCGGTTCGCCGTTTTTGGCTGGAAGGTCCAAGTAAAAAGGTGGATTCTGTGGATTGGGGGCAAATGCGGCCGAAGTGGCAAGGGTAGCAATTTCGAAAAATGAGGCAGTCTGCAATTGGTCAAGAGTGAAACCCTCCAACTTGGTCATCAACTCGGCATTGGTGCTCGCCGCGCCATCCATGCAGCAGGGGCTGAGGGCGTAGATCGCCGCATAGACATCCGGATATTTCATTCCCAAGCGCAGGGTGCCATAGCCTCCCATGGAGTGTCCCGCCAAGCCACGGCTGCTTCTGTCGGCAAGCGTGCGGTAGTTGGCGTCGATATGCCGGACCAATTCCTTGGTGACGAAGGTTTCCCAGTCACCAATCGTCGCCGAACTTGCGTACATACTGCCCTTGAAGCGGTTGTAGGCATTGGGCATCACCACGATCATTTCCTTGGAAAGGCCCTCGGCGATGGATTGCTCGATGACAGTTTGGAGGTTAATCCAGTGGTTTTCCCAGCCAAACCATTGGGAATCGTTGTCTGTAAAGCCATGCAGCATGTACAGCACCGGAAAGCGCCTGTTGGGATTCGCCTGGTATGAAGGCGGGAGGTACACGGTCACGTCCCGGTCAGCCGGATCTCCGATGAGGTTGCCAGCGAGGGCGGCGCTACGGACTTTGATGCGTTCTTTGGTGCCAGTTTGGGCAAATGCCGTGTAAACGCATAGGAAGATCGGGAGGACAAATACAAAAAGCTTTTTCATAGGTTAATGGGTTCAGGTCAGGTAGATGATTTAAGGATTTTTCGGGATTCAGTCTGCGAACTTGAGGTAAAAATCGAAGAATGGCAGCATTTGATTGGGGACGCGGCCGTCTTCGGTGTAGATGTTGTCTGTGTGGGTACCGATATACTCCTCCGCAAAATGTTTAATGCCCACGTTTTCCAGCCTTTGGCTGAACATCTCACACATGATGGTGAATCTGTCGCCCGCATTTCTCCCCCAATCCATCTTGATGGCCTTGAGTTTTTTGAGGTTTTCCAGGTTGTCGTCGATCATGTGGAGCGGCAGGTTGGCATACCATTTTTCCAACACCAAAGGATCGGTCACCAATTGGTTTCCTTCATACCTGAAAGGTAGATCACAGTAAAATGGCGCTTTGTTGGGATTGGGGGACCAGGATCGCCCGAAGGCAACAATGACTTTTCCAAAATAGGTTTTGTTCAGTTCGTCCAGTGTATTTATTCTGGAAAGTTCGCGGAAAGTATCACTGTTTGGACCATATTCCCGGACGATGGTCAGTGCCCCGGGACTGAGGGCGTAGACAGTGCTGAAAATATCCGGATGGTGCATGGCGATTTTCAAGGCCCCGTAGCCGCCCATGCTGTGTCCCGTGATGCCGCGGCTGTCTTTGTGCGGGATGGTTCGATAAGTTTCATCCACATATTTGACCAGGTCAAAGGCCGTGAAATCTTCCCAATTGCCAAACAATCCCGAATTGCTGTAAAAACTCCCGTCGTAGGTGGTCTTCTGGTCCGGAATCACCAAGATAAAGGGTCGTATTTTTCTGGTTTCAATCGCAAAATCCAACAGCCCGGCCATTTGCTGGAGCATGCGGTTATCCGAAAGGAAGCCATGTAAAAAATAGATGACCGGATACCGCTGCGTGCCGATTTGGTATCCAGGTGGCAGATACACGGAAATAGCCCGATTTGGATTTTCGCCCATGGTGTTTTCGAGGCTTTTGGAATAAAGTGTGGTCGTCACTACCTCCCCTTTTCCAGTCTGGACAAAAACTGTGGTGGGATTGAAAGCCGAGCCCCATATCATTAAGATCAGAGCGAACAGTAGAAAGAAAGGCTTGTGCGTTGATGGGATTTTCATTGGTCTACAGGCAGGAGTCATTTGGAGATTTTATTGTCTCATTTTGTGAAAATAGAAAAGAGAAAAATAAAATCCTACCCTTGGCTAGCTGTACGGACAAGGTTTGGTTTGAAAAACCCCAAAGCTTACGCCAAATTCTCCTGCAGGGAACTGATGCTTTCTACCAAGCTCTCCCAAGTGGCGTTGAGGCTTTTTTCCTCGGCCACTACCTTCGCATAGGCATCATTTACTTTGGCGAGTTTTTGGGAATCGGCATAGACCGATTCATCGGCCATTTCCGCCTCAAGGGCTTTTTTGCGGCTCTCGATCGTACTGATTTTCTCCTCCAAAAGCTCCAGTTCCTGCTCTTTTTTCTTGAGCTCTTTCTTGGTCAGGTTGATTTCCTGTTGGGAGATTTCCCGCTTTTTGACGTTGGGTTTTTCCTTGGGCTGTTCTTTGACGGCCACTTGGTTGGCTTCCTGCTGGGATTTCCAATAGGTATATTCCTCATAGGTGCCCGGGTATTCCTTGATTTGGTTGTTTTCGATGTACCAAATCTTGTTGGCGACGCCACGGATGAAGTGTCTATCGTGGCTGACCGTGATAAAAGTGCCCTCGTATTGCTGCAATGCCTGTATCAGGATATTGACCGACTGCATGTCGAGGTGGTTGGTAGGTTCATCGAGCAGGAGAAAATTGGCTTCGGAAATCAAGGCTTTGGCCAAAGCCACCCGCGATTTTTCCCCACCTGAAAGGACTTTGATTTTCTTGAAGACATCGTCGTTGGTAAACAAAAAGCAGCCGAGGACATTGCGCAGCTCGGTTTCGGTCTTGCCACTTCCCTCCTGCTTCAATTCGTCGAGGATTTCGTTGTCGACATTCAGCGCCTCCAGTTGGTGCTGGGCGTAGAAGGATTTGATCACATTGTAGCCGTGTTCGCGCTTGCCTTGGATCGGTTCGGTACCGTCGATGATGCGCAGCAAAGTTGATTTACCCTTGCCATTGGCACCGATGAGGGCGATTTTATCACCCCTTTCGATGCGGGCAGAGGTATTTTTCAAAATCACCAAGTCCCCGTAAGACTTCGAGACATGGTCCAAGACCACGATGTCGCGGCCCGATTTTTGGCTGAATTTGAACTTGAAGTTGACAGCAATATTGTCATCCACGACTTCGGCTACCCTTTCGAGTCGGTCAAGGGCCTTGATACGCGACTGGACTTGGTTGGATTTGGTGGCTTTGGCACGGAAACGCTCGATAAAGCGCTCCGTTTGTTTGATCATTTGTTGCTGGTTTTCGTAGGCATTTTGCTGGATTTCCATCCGTTCCTTTTTCTCCTCTTGGTAGAAGGAGTAATTGCCCGGGTACACGGTCAAGTTGCCGTTGGACACTTCCACTGTCGTCGACACGCAGTTGTCTAAAAACTCCTGGTCGTGGGAAACCACGATGACCGCCCCTTCATAGTTGCGCAGGTAGTTTTCCACCCATTGGATGGAAGGGAGGTCAAGGTGGTTGGTAGGTTCGTCGAGCATCAGCAGGGCGGGCTTCTCAAGCAGCAGCTTGGCGAGCATCACCCGCATCCGCCAACCGCCGGAGAAGGTCCTTAGTGGGCGTTTGAGGTCCGCGGTGCTGAAGCCGATTCCTTCCAGGACTTCCTCGGCTTTGGCTTTGATCGTGTAGCCTTCGTTGGCTTCGAATTGGTCCTGCAAGCGGGCGAGCTTGTTGATGATGGCCTCCGAATGGTCAGTTACCATCTGGTGGAGCACTTCGTCGATCTCATCCTGAAGTCTCAAGGTATCCTTGAATGCCGCCAGCGCGACATCCAGAATGCTTTCGTCCGATTGGTAAGAAAGCAAATCCTGGTTGAGGAATCCGATGGTACAATCTTTGGCCTTTTGGATATCTCCGGCGCTGGGTTGGTAGTCGCCATTGATGATTTTGAGCAAAGTCGACTTGCCAGTACCGTTGAGGCCAACGAGGCCGATTTTGTCCTTGGGCTTGATATGCAGGGAGGCATTCTCATACAAAGCCCTGCCACCGATAAAGTACGAAAGATTGTTGATGGATAACATGCTGCAAAAATAACCATTCTCCCCATTCATCTAGGTTTGGGGCCGATTATTAGATTGAAGGGGGTTGGTTGGTTTGGGGTGGGGAAAATTGAAGCAAGGTGAAGCCACGAATGCGCGAACGAAAAAAAGAAAAAGCAAAATCAAACTATTCGTGTATTCGTGGCCAAATAAATTATTGGCCACCATTACACTTAATTGTGAGAGAATGATGATCTATTTGCTAATTTGAGGACTTATGAGACCTTTTTGAATCCCAAATTTAAACCCATGAATAAATACCTCTTCCTCGTCCTCCTCAGCCTTTTGACCATTGCCTGCCATGGACAGCGCAACGCCAAAAGCGACATCAAGCTAGAAACGATCAAGTTGCCGGCGGGCTTCTCGATCTCCGTTTGGGCGGAAAATGTCCCTGATGCACGCTCGCTTGCCATGAACGCCGACGGCTCGGTGATTTTTGTGGGCAACCGTCAAGGAAAAAACGTCTATGCGCTCAAGGACACCAACGGCGACGGCAAAGCCGACCAGAAGTTTACCCTTGCCGAGGGCCTGAGAATGCCCAATGGCGTTGCGTTCAAAGATGGCGACCTGTACGTAGCCGAAGTCAGCAGGATCCTTCGATTCAGGAACATCGAGAAAAATCTCGAAAAACCGACTTACGAAGTCGTCTACGACAAATACCCTGACAAAGCGCACCATGGCTGGAAGTTTATCGCCTTTGGACCTGATGGCTTGCTCTATGTGCCGGTTGGCGCTCCCTGCAATATCTGCGAATCGGAGGAAATCTTCGCCTCCATCACCCGCATCGACGTCAAGAGCGCGACGCCCAAACCGGAAGTTTTTGCCCATGGCGTACGCAATACGGTTGGCTTTGCCTGGCATCCAAGCTCCAAGGAAATGTGGTTTACGGACAATGGCCGCGACATGATGGGCGACGATATTCCTGATTGCGAACTCAACCATGCCCCAAAAAAAGGGATGCATTTCGGCTACCCCTATTGGCATGCCGGGGATGTCAAGGATCCTGAATTTGGCAGCAAGGGAAAAGACAAATCCGCTTATACCGCTCCCGCTGCCAAGATGGGCGCCCATACAGCACCCTTGGGCATGCGTTTTTACACTGGAAAACAGTTTCCTTCCGCCTACCAAAACAATATTATCCTTGCCAAACACGGGTCTTGGAACCGCAGCAAAAAAAGCGGCTACAACCTGACACGGGTGATTTTGGACGGCAACCAAAAAATAGTAAAGCAGGAAGTTTTTGCCGAAGGCTGGCTCAACAATGAGACCCAAGACGTCTGGGGCAGACCGGTGGACGTCCTGCAAATGCCCGACGGCAGCCTTTTGGTCTCAGACGATATGGCCAATTGCATTTATAAAATCACCTATTCCGGGAAGTAGTCATGGATAGACGCAAAACACTGAAAAAAATTGGCATCGGAGCAGCCGTCAGTTTGGCTGCCCCCTCGCTTTGGTCCTGTAACCGCCCTACTCAAACCGCCACCAGCACCTTGGAATCCGCAAAACCACTCCGATTGTCTTTGGCCCAATGGTCCCTGCACCGTACTTTCCAAAGCGGGGAATTGAATGCGGCTGATTTTGCAAGAATTGCCAAATCCGAATTTGGATTGGATGCCGTAGAGTATGTGAATGGATTCTATCGAGAAAAGGGCACCGACCAGACCTTTTGGAAGGAAATGTTGCAAAAATCCCAAGATCATGGCGTGAAAAACCTGCTGATCATGGTCGACGAAGAGGGCGACTTGGGCAACCTCAATGATACCGAAAGCCAAAAAGCTGTCGAAAACCACTTCAAATGGGTGGATGCCGCAAATATCCTCGGCTGCCATTCCATCCGTGTCAACGCCTTTGGGGAAGGTGCAAAGGATGAGGTCCGAAAAGCCATGGTCCAAAGCCTCGGAAAGCTCTGCTCCTACGCTGCCGATTCGGATATCCATGTATTGATCGAAAACCACGGGTTGTACAGTTCAGACCCATTTTGGATCAAGAGTATCATCGAAGAACTTAATGCCCCCAATCTTGGCACATTGCCCGACTTCGGAAATTGGTGCCTCTCAGCCAAATGGGGCAGCACTCAGGCGGATGATTGCACGGAGGTTTTTGACAGGTATGAGGGAGTAAGGACGCTTTTGCCGTTTGCCAAAGGTGTCAGTGCCAAGTCCTACAGCTTCGACGAAAAGGGTGAACAGCCCAAGATCGACTACAAGAAAATGCTTGGAATCGTGAAGGAATCAGGTTTTGAGGGCTATATCGACATCGAGTACGAAGGCATGCAACAAACCGAACCGGAAGGAATCAGGCTCACCAAGCAATTGATCGAGCGGATTTGGGAAACGCTTTAGCAAGTTGGAACCAAACCTCTCTTCGTCATCCCGAGGAACGAGGGATCTAATCAACACTTATCATAACAATACCCCCATAGATTTCTCCTTCGTCGAAATGACAAAGAGAAGTCTATCCAAAAAAACAACAAGAATCAAAAAGAAAAGGCCCTCGGAATGTCCAAAGGCCTTTTTCTATTTCAACCACTCCGGCTTCGTCGTATCGACATTGGCCTGCAGCTGATTGAGCAAATTGTAAAGACCAAAATAAGTCCTGTTGATGTACAAGCCATGGCGGGAACCACGTGCCTGTCTTGATTTTCTGAACATTTTGTCATTGGAAATCCTATCTCCCAACCGGAAAATCTGCTCAAAGTAGCTGTCGTCCGCAAAGTCAAACCGCTCGACATGGAAGGGTTTGCCCAATAGGGAAATCATTTCCTTGAACACCCCCTTGAAATAGGACTTTTCCTCTTCGGTATCCTTGTCACTGATAAATTCAAGGCCGTAAAATATCGCATTGAGCTCCTCTTCATTGATAAGGAGATCCCTTTTGATCAATGAAAAATACCCACTGTAGAAGTCTTCCGGAATCACCTTTACACAACCAAAGTCGATGATTCCCAACTTCCCGTCCGTTTGGATAATGAAGTTGCCGGGATGTGGATCCGCGTGTACCTGCTTGAGGTTGTGGACTTGGTGGTGGTAAAAGTCCCAAAGCGCCTGCCCTACCCTGTTTTTTGCCTCTTGGCTTGGATTGGTATCGAGCCATTCCTTGATATGCAGTCCATCAATCCAGTCCATGGTGATAATCCTGTCCGAACTCATATCGTCGTAATACTTCGGGAAAGCCAAATCCGTCAGGTGCGCGCAAGCTTGGGATATTTCCCGTGAACGCTTCACCTCCAACAAATAATCCGTTTCCTCCAGCAGCTTTTCTTCCACCTCCGCCATATAGTGGTCAAGTTCGCGTTCGTTCATATTGAGCAGGCGCAAGGCAAAAGGCCGCACCAACTTCAAATCCGAACTTACAGCGTCCGCTACGCCCGGATATTGGATCTTGACGGCTAGCTTTTTGCCACTTTTCGACGCCTGATGAACTTGTCCAATCGAGGCAGCATTGACCGCTGAGCGGGTAAAGGACTCAAAAAGCTGCTCAGGCGTCTTGCCGAAATACTTCTGAAATGTCTTCACCACCAAGGGATAGGAAAGCGGTGGCGCGGAATACTGCGCCATCGTAAACTTATCCTGATAGGCCCTTGGCAATAGATTTTTGTCCATGGACATCATCTGCGCCACCTTGAGCGCCGATCCTTTCAACTCGCTGAGACTGTTGTAGATATCTTCCGCGTTGTTCTGGTGCAGTTCCTCCTTGGTCAGGGAGGGATTCACGACCTTTTTGGCATAATGCCGCACATAATTCCCCCCTACTTTGGCCCCGGTCGTGATAAACTTCGCGGCGCGCTGTACTTTCGATACTGGAATTTGCTGTTGTTCTTTTACTCCTGCTTTCACTTTCCTCCTTATTTATTCTGGTATAAAAACTTCGCAAAGTCCAAAAAGGTATCCAAGGCACTTTTTCCCATCAGGTCAAAGGCCAAGTTCACTGATTTCTCTATGGCGGCGTCCGTCTTTTCAAAATTGACCGAGCTGTCTTTTAACCAAAACTGGAACACAAACCATACCTGCAGCCACAATGCCTCATCATAGCGCTCGGTGATGACCGGCCTATTGGCAATCTCCTCGGTTTCTTTCCCTTCCAAAATCAGCTCATTGGCGAAGTCTTTGAACTTACTGCGGAACGTCTTGACTTCGGCGGGAAGCAAGTTTTTAAGGTCCCGCTTGCCCCCATATAGGGAAAGCAGGTAGGACCGGTTTTTCTTCATTTCCTCGACGAGGGTAAAGAGGAACCCGAGTAGCTTTTCCCGTGCACTGTATTCCTTGTAGACTTCCTGGGACTCGAGATTATTGATCGTGGTGTCAAACAAATGGCCCCAGACGGCGGATTTGATCGCTTCAAAAGAGGTGAAATAGCCGTAAAACTCTTCCTCTTTCATTTTGAGTTCCTTGGCAAATTTGTAGACGGAGGCAGGTTCCTTGCCGTGTTCCAATAAATAATCGATATAGCCTGCGATGATTTTGGACTTAGGTTCCGATTTGGCAGTTTTCTTTGCTGCGGTCTTTTCCATGTTGGTTTTGTTAACTGCAGACATAACCTCGAAAGGTTGTATGAAGTTTAGGAAAGCAGGAAAAATTGGGTGGGATTTTGGGGAAATAGGTAAACTACAGAAAAAACCCTCCAATATACCTAGACTCGGCTCGGTTGTCGGTTTACCTCGGCCTGAAACGGAGGTGAAAAGGGGCGGCTGCGCCACCTTTTTCCCCTCGCCATTTCTAAAAACCGAACCCGATGCACAAACTAAGCCGAGACCGTTTCAAAAAAAAGCCAGGACTTGTTATTTTTAGATCAAATAAGGTTTCTGCTATTAAAAAAAAAACCATGCCCCAACGCCCACTCTCAGAACTCACAGACTCTGAATTATTGAAGGAATCAAAAAAGCTCAAGTCAATCCAGATTACCAATGCCTTTTTGGTTGGATTCCTGATTGGCATCATCGTTTACAGCGTTATGAACAATAGCCTGGGATTTTTATCCTTGATACCGCTTTATCTGATCTACAAGATAGTGAATGGGGCAAAGTATGAAAAGGAAGAGCTAAAAAGGCTCCTAAAGGAACGGAATCTGAAGTAAAACCGAAGGATACCCAGTGATACTTTTATGTGATTTTCTGACAGGGCACATAACTATCTCTCAGATCTGGGAGTGGAGAGTATTTATCAGAAATCAATACCCTTCCAGTTGATCACTTAAATAACCAAAGATCATGTCAACTTTCTTTCACGATCTGATCTCTGTCGACATAATCCGAAGTCCCTACTTCACCACTTTTTCTACAACCAGATTATGGTTGGTATAGATGCAGACGTCGGCGGCGATGCCGAGGCTTTCGCGGACCATCTGCTCAGCCGTGAGTTGGGGGGCAAATTTCTTCAACGCCCGGGCAGCGGATTGGGCATACATGCTTCCTGAACCAATGGTGGCGATCTCCATGTCGGGCTCGATGACATCACCCGTACCGGAAATAATCAAAATATCCTGACTGTCCGCGACGATCATCATGGCTTCCAAGCGGCTGAGCATCCTGTCCATTCGCCATTCCTTGGCGAGCTCGACGGCTGCACGCTTCATGTTGTTGCCATAGGCGCCTAGCTTTTCTTCGAATTTGTCCAACAAGGTAAATGCATCTGCCGTCGATCCCGCAAAACCCGTGACAATCCTGCCACCCTGAAGTTTACGGATCTTGTTGACTGTACTTTTGGCAACGGTGTTGCCCATGGTAGCTTGGCCATCTGCTCCAATGACCACTTCTCCGTTGTGCTTGATCGCGACGACGGTGGTTGATTTTATTTTTTCCATATTTTCTAGATGTGAGATATGAGACTCCAGACGTGAGACCATCCGTAGTAACATTCAACTTCGTAACGTTTTAACATTCTAACCTTTCAACTTTTCCCAACGTCAACAACCATACTAAACCAAAAAGTCCTGCGAAAACAGGACTTTTTGGCATATATGAAGGTTTTTTTAAACCAGCATTCTAACCGGATCTTCCAAAAGACCTTTGAGGGTTTTGAGGAAGGCGGAACCAACCGCTCCGTCCACTACCCTGTGGTCACAGGAAAGCGTCACTTTCATGACATTCCCGACCTGCATTTGGCCGTTTTTCACAATCACAGTCTCTTTGATTCCGCCGACTGCCAAGATGCAGGCATCAGGCGGATTGATGATGGCCGTGAACTCTTCGATGCCGAACATCCCCAAATTGGAGATCGTGAAGGTATTCCCTTCCCAATCCTTTGGTTGGAGTTCCTTGTTTTTGGCTTTTGCACCTAAGGTCTTGGCCTCGTTGGAGATTTGGGAAAGTGACTTGTTGTCAGCAAAACGGATGACCGGAACCAACAAACCTTCCTCGACAGCTACCGCCATTCCGATATGGATGTGGTCGTTGTAGCGGATTTTGTCGCCGAGCCAAGATGAATTGACTTTGGGATGCTGGCGCAAAGCTGCTGCAGCCGCCTTGATGACCATATCGTTGAAAGAGATTTTCACTGGGGAAACCTCGTTCATGCTGTTTCTTGCCTCTATGGCCTTGTCCATGATGATTTCCATGGTCAGGTAGAAATGCGGCGCTGTGAACTTGCTTTCCGCCAAGCGCTTGGCAATTACTTTGCGCATTTGAGAAACCTTTTCCTCACGGAAGGATTCCTGGCCTATGGCAGGTGCAGCAGCAACAGCTGGCGCAGCGGCGACTTGCGGTGCGGCGACCTTCACAGACGCCGGATCGAAGGTTTCCACATCTTTTTTGATAATTCGACCGCCTTCACCGGAACCCTTCACCAAGGCAATGTCAATCCCCTTGTCCGCAGCCATCTTTTTGGCGAGCGGAGAAGCTTTCAATCTGCCATTATCACTGCTTGAGGAACTTGCATGAACTTCTTGAACGACCGGAGCGGCTGCCTTGGATACTTCCGCCACTGGGGCCACCGGTTCGGCTGCCACGGGCGCTGCCGCCTCAGGCGCTGGGGAAGCACCTGCGCCACCTGCGTGGGCTTCTAATAGCGTCTGATAATCTGCCCCTTTTTCACCGATGATGGCGATGACGCCGTCTACGGCGACAGAATCTCCGGCTTCCACGCCAATATAAAGCAAGGTGCCATCTTCATAAGACTCGAGTTCCATGGTGGCCTTGTCTGTTTCGACCTCAGCCAAAATATCTCCCGACTTTACTGAATCGCCTACCTTCTTCAACCAAGCCGCGATGGTACCCTCTGTCATGGTGTCACTCATTTTAGGCATGGTAATGACCGTGGCATTGATACCAGAGGTATCGATAGTCTCGGTTGCTTTGGCGGCTGGCACAGCTTCCGCTTTAGCCGGCTCTGGTTTGGATTCAGGCTGGGCTTCTACTTTTGGCGTAGGAGCACCGCCGGCAATTTCCTTTAGAATTGCGTCTATATTTTCGCCTTTGTTGCCAATGATTGCAATTACGCCATTGACAGCTACGGCATCTTTTTCTTGTACTCCAATGTACAGCAACACCCCCTCTTCATAAGACTCCAATTCCATGGTCGCCTTGTCGGTCTCCACCTCGGCCAATATATCTCCGGGCTTCACGGTATCTCCAACTTTTTTCAACCACGCTGCAATCACCCCTTCTTCCATGGTGTCGCTCATTTTGGGCATTCGTATGATCTCGGCCATATTTTTTAGTATATCCTGGTCAAATTTTAGGAGTCCAAAAATAGTTCTTAAAATGACTTATTTCAAATTTAAACCTAGTATTTTCAGGTTTTGAAAACACGGGAAACCAGATTTTGTTCGGGAATGCCAATCATCAAATCTACAGAATACGAGTACCCAAAATGGCTTTTCAATGGCCATTTGCAGACGATTGTGCCAGGCTTATTTCGGGACAGCCATCCCTTACCCTTTGAGAGAGAACGGGTTGACACCCCTGATGGGGACTTTCTTGATTTGGACTGGCTACGCAAAAAATCTCAGGACCTCGTGATCATCAGCCACGGCTTGGAAGGAAACAGCAGGAGACCTTATATGTCGGGGATGGCGCGCCATTTTTATACAAACGGCTTCGATGTGCTCACCTGGAACTTTCGGGGCTGCAGTGGAGAATTGAACCGAAAGCCGATTTTCTACCATTCTGGTGCGACTTACGATCTGGATTTTGTAATCCAACATGCGGGAAAAGAATACACAAATATCTTTCTTGTCGGTTTTAGTCTTGGGGGAAACCTCACACTGAAGTACCTGGGAGAAAAACGGGACCGCGGCCCGAAAATCAAAAAAGCCGTAGCGATATCGGTCCCGCTGCATCTCGAAAGCAGCTGCGTGAAGATTTCGACCGGAGAAAACATCGTATACGCGAACCGCTTTCTAAAAACCCTGAAGGAAAAGGTAGTCCAAAAAGCCAAGGTTTTCCCAAACGAGATTCCTACGGGGATCCTTCGGAAAATCAAAACCCTGCAGGATTTCGACGATCATTACACCGGTCCCTTGCATGGCTTTAGGGATGCACACGACTATTATGAGCAGAATTCCTCGCTGTATTTTCTTGAAAACATCGAAATCCCCGTGCTGATCCTCAACGCCCAAAACGATCCTTTCCTAAGCGAACGCTGTTTCCCCGTTTCGCTCGGAAGGCAACTAGACCAAGTTTGGATGGATTTCCCGAGATATGGGGGCCATGTTGGGTTTTCGCCGAGAAAAAAGGAAGACATCTATTGGTCTGAAAAGCGGGCGTTTGAATTTATCACGGGAGAACAGTAATTTTCAAGAAAAATAGGAAACCATGTGCGGCAGATATTCCTTGGGAAAACAAAAATTTGAATTGGAAGACAGGTTCCAGGCGGAAATGTTGGTGGACTTCAAGCCCCGGTACAACATCGCCCCTTCCCAACTGGTGCCTGTGATCACATCCGAGAGCCCCAAGGGTTTTTCATTTTTCTACTGGGGAATTACCCCGGATTTTGCCAAAAACAAGCCCGTAAGCCAGCAATTCATCAACGCGAAAGCTGAAACGGTGCACGAAAAGGTTTCCTTCAAATCCTCCTTCCAACGGAGACGTTGCCTGATTCCAGCCGATGGATTTTATGAATGGAAAAAACTTGGCAAGAAAACCAAAATCCCCTATCGCTTTGCCAGGCCAGATGAAGGCTTGTTTGCCTTTGCTGGTATTTGGGAGGAATACGAAAACGACAAGGGTGAAACAAACCATACTTTTTTGATTTTGACAACGGCCCCCAGCCCATTGGTCTCCGAGATCCACGACCGCATGCCGCTGATCCTAAATCGGGAGGATGAAAAGAAATGGCTGGACAAATACACCTCTGAACAAAGCCTTAAAAGTATCCTTGCAGGTCATAGCGGGGACGAACTGGTGAGCTACACTGTTTCACCCTTGGTCAATTCAGTCCAAAACGACAGTCCGTCGATCATCCGCAAGAGCTCTCCCGCAGATCAATTTGGAAATTACACACTATTCGGCTGATGGCAGACATCAGAATTTTGGACCTTCGATTCCAAGGCGCTTCAGAAGCAATAGCATCCTTTCTTGTTGAAACAGACGCCGGGCCCGTGCTTATAGAGACAGGGCCGGATAGCACGTTTGCCAACCTTGAAAAGGAACTTGCAAAGTTTGGATACCTGCCTGAAGATATCAGGCACGTGCTATTGACCCACATCCACTTTGACCATGCAGGGGCAGCTTGGAGGCTGGCCATAGGCGGAGCGAAGATCTATGTGCATCCTGCCGGTGCGGTTCACCTTGTCAATCCGGAGCGACTTTGGAATTCCGCTTCACAAATTTATGGGGACGATATGGAAAAGCTTTGGGGACAAAGCGGATCCATTCCAAGCGATCAGGTGATCGAAGTGGAAGATGAAGCAGTTTTGGAAATCGGTAATTGCCGCTTCAAGGCCATTCATACGCCCGGCCATGCGGTTCACCACATCGCTTGGAAACTCGGAGAGTCGATATTCACGGGAGACATTGCTGGTGTGAAAATTGAAAATGGTCCGGTAGTACCCCCCTGCCCGCCTCCGGACATTCATATCGAAGCATGGAAATCATCTCTTGGGAAAATCAAGGCTGAAAAGCCCTCTTTCCTATTCCTGACTCATTTTGGAATTATTGAAAACGTGGATTGGCATTTGGATTCGCTTTCATACATATTGGATGATTGGTCAGAATGGATGAAATCACGTTTTGACCAAGGTGTACCCCAAGCAGATGCTGTGACTGATTTCATTTCCTATACCCGACATTTTTTGGCAGCACAGGGATGCTCAGAAGCTTTGATCGAGGTTTATGAAAAGGCAAATCCAAGCTTTATGTCCGTGGCAGGGCTTTACCGATACTGGAAGCTGAAGCAGGAAGGTAGGCTTAGGTAGAGGCATTTTTTTGTTGATCATTCTTTTTCATCACATAAGGTTCCCAAGTTTTGCGAATGCCGAAAGAAGGCAGATATTTGTATGCATAGCATACCAATTTAGACTCAGTTTTTCCCAAAATAACTTTCTGACATGTACAAATCGCGCATCAAAGGCATTGGCCACTACGTACCGGAACGCGTCATCACCAACGAATATCTTTCAACGATCATGGATACCAACAACGACTGGATCGTTGAGCGGACGGGTATCCATGAGAGGAGGTGGTTTGTACCTGGAAAAGACACCGTCACCAGCATGTCCAAAGCGGCCGCTGAAATGGCAATCCAACGGTCGGGGCTTGACACCAAGGAAATCGACTTTATCGTATTTGCGACCATTACGGCGGATTATTTTCTGCCCGGAAATGGGGTTCTTCTTCAAAGGGAATTGGGTCTGAACGGCATCGGCGCACTCGATATCAGGAATGCGTGCTCGGGATTTATCTATGCACTCTCCATCGCCGACCAATATATCAAGACGGGGATGTACAAGAATATCCTTGTGGTTGGTGCAGAGATCCAATCTTCAGCCTTGGACAAAAGTGATGAGGGCAGATCAAGTGCAGTGATTTTTGCGGATGGTGCCGGGGCGGCGGTTGTTGGAAGAGCCAACGAAGGCCACAAAGGAATCTTATCGACGCACCTCCATGCGGATGGGGCACATGCGGAGGAACTGTATTGTATTGGTCCAAGTTCCAGCAAAGAAGTCCGGATTTCCCCAGAATTGATCGAAAGCGGAGAGTTTTTCCTTAAAATGAACGGAAATGCTGTCTTCAAGCATGCGGTCGTGCGCTTCGCCGAAGTAATTCAGGAAGCTTTGGATGCCAACGGCAAATCAAAGGAAGAAATTGACCTCCTTGTGCCCCACCAAGCGAACCTCCGCATCAGCAATTATATCCAACAGAAATTGGGCCTTCCGGATGAAAAGGTCTATAACAACATTCAGCGCTTAGGAAATACCACAGCTGCGACGATTCCGATTGCACTGAGCGAGGCTTTTGAAAAAGGATTGCTGAAAGAAGGGGATTTAGTCTGCCTAGCAGCATTTGGAAGTGGATTTACCTGGGCCTCCGCCTTGCTGCACTGGTAGGCGATGGAAGGAAAGATTGACCTTGACCTCTGCGGCAACAGTCACCTGTTCCAACTAATCAAAACCCAATCGGACCTTTTTGTCGAGATATTTCATCGGCTTGCCGAAGAGTTCCCACATAGTCGTTTGCTCGAATTCCATCATCAAGCGAAAGGAAGCAAGGTTTCAAAAGGCTATCGCCTCGAAAACTGTCCATACGAAGTGTTGGACCTGGTAAGGGACTTTGATCCGAAAACAGGCTTCAATATCAGGATACTTCAGTGGTGGGGCCACGGCTTATATTTTTTTGTCCAGGTCGGATCAGCGAATCCCCGAAGATCGAAAGTGTTTTCCCAAAAACAGGTCGATTTTTTCATTTCAGATCACCCTGACCCATGGGAATATGCCAAAGTACTGTCTACAAAGAAAAAATTGGAAAATCAGGTTTTGCTTGATAAGGGCCCCGCAATGCGACTTTTTCAAATTTTCAAAGAAATCCCGTTGCAGGAAGACCCCGATAAACTACTGGAAGACTTAAAACGTGAAATTTTGTTAATCATGGATAATCATAATTAAACCTTTCCTAATTTCACATTTTAAGCTAATTTAGAACCGCAATCCCAACCATTCGTTATTTATCCAAAATAGCACTCCTTCATCCTATGAAATATATTTTTGGGGTTTTATGCCTCTTCTTTTTATATCAGCAAGCATTCTCCCAAGATACTCCTAACCTTGTTTCTATCTATAATTCAGATTCAACCTTAGTGGGTACTGGAGTACTTAGAAACGGCGCAATGCAAGGCCTTTGGAGATTCCAAAACCCAAAGACAAACGCGCTGATACAAACAATCAACTTTGACAACGGGGTCAGGTCGGGATTAGCCACCTCTTTTTACCCAAACAACAACAAACACATCGAAGCGGAATACCAGATGAATAGGCTCAATGGTATCTACCGACAGTTCGACAGAACGGGGGCCCTGAAAATCGAAATGGTTTATAAAGACAGTCTGGCTGTGGGGCCTTATAGGGAATTTTTTGGACGTGAGGGTCAGGATGATTTTACCAACCCCCGTCAAGTCAAAACAGAAGGCCAGTATTCGAACGGAAGGAAAAGCGGAAAATGGGTCACTTTCTATCCTACCGGTGATTTGGCATTGGTGGAGAATTATGAAAATGGAAATCTATCAGGACCTTATTTGGAATATGCAATCACGGGCGAGCTGATGGTACAAACTTCATTTAAAGATAACCATCCGCATGGCCCTTTTACAAGGTATTCGTTCCAGTCGATCGTAGAGGAAAAGGGCGAGTTTAGCAACGGAGACAGAATTGGACAATGGCTAACCTATTTCCCGGGTACCAGTATTGTTGAATCCGAAAAGTACTACGATAATGACGGCAACAGGACTGGCGAGTGGAAATTCTACTATGAAAACAAGCGAATCGCTAGGATCGAACGCTACGAAAATGATATCCCGGTTGGAGTTTGGGAGGAATTTTTCCCCAACCGCTCCATTGCAAAAAGAAAAACCTATGAATTGGGCCTCCCTATCGGCCAATACATAGAAAACCACTCCAACGGAAAGATTTCGGTAGAGGGACAGTATACCAATGGCATGAAGGACGGTTTATGGAAAAGCTATTTTCCGGAGGGCAATCTCTATTCTATCGGAGAATACAAAAACGATCTCAAAACCGGGCTTTGGAAGTACTTCAACAAAATTGGAATCCTGATTGCTGAAGGTGAATACAGCCTTGGACTGGAAAACGGCCAATGGTTTTACTACTATGATGGAGGACAATTGAAATCCGTCGGAAGCTATTTCCTGGGATTTGAGGATGGACTTTGGGGATTGTTTTATGACAATAAGCAACTCACCCAAGAGGAATCCTGGTCGAATGGAAGACTTTTGAATGTGGGCGACTATTTTTCCTATGATGGAAGCAAGACTTTGGATAAAGGAACCTTAAAGGACGGAAATGGCACCAGAAATACCTACTATGTTACTGGAACCATAGAATCCCAGGGCAATTATGTCGACGGAAAGGCAAATGGGATCTGGACGTATTTCCACGATACGGGCAAAAAAGCTTCAGAAGGCCAAATGAAAGAAGGCAAGAAAGAAGGACCATGGAAATATTACAATGTCAGCGGTCGTCTCGAACAAATTATCAATTACCGCGAGGATGAGATTGTAGAGGAAAATACCCCTGTCAATCCAATGGGATTCAGGTTTGAATAAAACAATTTCTTGAAAGAACGGTTCGGATAATTGGGCAAACAGCACCGGAAGCATTGTCCAAAAATTATTACAAAATCTGAAAACATGTTCGGTCTATTCAAGAAAAAAAGTGAGTTGGAAGTGCTTCAGGATAAGCACAGAGAATTGCTCAAAAAGGCGTTTGAAACTTCCAAAGTCAACAGGCAGGAATCTGACCGGCTGATGGCCCAGGCAGAGGAGATCGCCAAAAAAATCGAAATTGCGAAAAAGGGACAGGGAATCTAGTCCCTTTTTTTATTTCCCGTTGGCCAAAATCCCTTTCGGGATATTTTGGCAAAGGAAACAAAGTCATAATTCACACGATTAGGCACATATTTTGATTTGAATGAAAGGAAGTTGGCTATGAATGGTCTATCAGGCCAAAAATCAAGCAATTCCGTCCATTTTTTGAAGCCCATTCCCCAAAAATAAAATTCTGAAATTCCAGAGTTGAAAATCTATTTTTAGAATATTATTTTGCTAAAACGTTTTTATAATATTTTATATTCTTTATTTTTAATATTTCATAAAACATTATTCTATTTTTTACCGTAGAACTACCCAAGAACTAAACCTCAGAACCATGAAAACTTCATCTATGATTCGCAGCCTCGCTATCTTGGTCGCAATGATCGGGATGCGCATTTCGGAAGCTTCGGCAGCTTCTCCCCCACCCATGTACGGAGTTTCATTTCAGGTTTTCTACAACGAACTAAGTCCATACGGAGATTGGGTGATGGATCCCCAGTTTGGATATGTCTGGGTTCCCTTTGTAGAAGCAGGCTTTCAACCTTACTTGACCAATGGGTATTGGGCGATGACCGAATTCGGCAACACATGGGTTTCAAACTATGCTTGGGGATGGGCACCATTCCATTATGGGAGGTGGTTTTGGAACAATTTCTATGGCTGGGCTTGGGTGCCTGACTACGAATGGGGTCCAGCTTGGGTAAGTTGGAGAACCGGGGGGGGATACTATGGCTGGGCTCCCTTGGCTCCTGGATTCAATATCAGTGTCGGATTCTACGCTCCTGCTGCGCATTGGGTGTTTATACCGCAAAAAAGATTCAGACACCCACATTTCCACCGTTACTGTGTTCCCAATTACCACGCGGGAAGGATTTACAACAGAACTACGGTCATCAACAATACCTACGTCTACAATAACCAAACCTTCTATACTGGTCCCTCCAGACGTGAAGTGGAACGCGTAACCAACTCAAGAGTGCCGGTCTATCAGGTCCGGGAATCGTCTAGACCTGGAAGAACTGTGGTGCAACAAAACAGCATCAATGTATACCGTCCTGAAGTACGGAGCGCGAGAAATTCAAATGAGGAAGCAAGACCTTCCAGGTCATTTACGCCTGAGGAATACCAAGAAAGAAGGCAATCAGGAAGGTCAGTGTCGGAAAGCCGTGGTGCATCCCAGCCTAAACAATATGAAAATCAACGGAACGCAGGTATTCGGGACGGTAACGGACAACGTGGCGCCAACGACTACGAACGAAAGGAAAACCCACGTCAGGAAGTCAGCGTCCCCAGATACGGTAGCCGTGAGGCCAGTATGCCAAGGACAAGTCAAGGCAGGGAAAACACGCCGACCCATGAAGCTCCACAAAGAAGACAGGAAAATGCACCTAGCTACAGTAAGCCTGCATACAGCAGAGAAACACATGCAAGACCTGAATCTAGGACTCAAAATGCGCAACCGAGGCAACAACCCAATCCGCCACGGCAACAGCCTCAGGTAGAGCAAAAGCGAAATTCAGCGCAGAACCCGAGGGTTTACTCCGGGAATCAAAATGGCAGACAAACGCAACAAAATCCGCCATCCCAAAGAGGAAACTCAGGGTCAGAACGCTCAGCCTCAGAATCGCGAGGTTCGAAACGAGGAGTAAACTAAAGGAAAAGCCCGCGAATGAAAGCGGGCTTTTCTACATTTTTCTTGCTTCACTATCAATAGATAAAGATTGCCAAATTCAACATTCGAATTTACCTTTTCGAATCCACCCGGAAATCCTAGGCTAAACTCTCGAAAAATCATCCTCCAACCTGACTATGTCATCTTCGTCGGAAGGCCGTTCCGGGTCGGTATGTATCCATATCTCAGCCACGATTCCCCACTCGCCTTTCCCTACGAGCCTGTGGCGTTCGCCTTTTCCAATTTGGACATATTGCTCGACAGTCAATTTCTCTTCCCCACCTTGAATGTCAGTTTTGCTTTTGATGACACTCGCCTTTCCGAATACCAACTTCCAAATTTCTGCCCTTCGGCGGTGGAATTGCCAAGAAAGGCGCTGGTGTGGGGCGACAATCAACAGCTTAGGGCTTAGTTTGAGATTTTTTTGTTCCTCAGAAAGTTCCAATCCTGGGAAAAAAATCCCGATGAATCTTTCTACATGTTTTTCAGATAAAGAAAAATAACCACCCCAAGGCTTCTCATTGTCTACCACGACGATTTCAAATCCCAGTGCGCGAAGTATTTGATGGATTTTTCCAAAAACCTCTGTTTTACTTTTTTCTTCTTCCAATATTCTCCAATCTGATTGCATGGCGGGATTTTGAAACCGGCCCGAAAGTTAAAGTTTTCTGAATGGAATCTAAAACACATTTCGAAAAGCATTCAGTTTTTCAAAATCTTTTCGATTGGATCGCTTCAATGGCTAACCTCACTCATTTATTTCAGTAATCATCCGCCCAATAATTGATTTTTTTCATGAAGCACTTTTGATATTCTTTAAAAAATAATTTAATTGCCTTAATCAAACAGCGCGCATGAATCTTATTGACCCCAAAAAAAACCTTGAAAAAATCAGCGGCGTCGTAGAGACCAAGAGCTATATCAACAAACTGAAGCTGATCAAAAACCTCTTTACCAAGGGAAGCAACACGGCAGGGGAAATATGCAATGAAGTGGGAATTTCCCTTCCTACTGTCAATTCGCTCCTGAGCGATCTGATGGCTTCCGGCGAAGTAATCAAAAATGGGCGCGCAGAATCCCAAGGCGGTAGAAAACCCGATCTGTACCAACTTGCCACAGATGCGTTTTATATTTTGTCGGTAGATATCAACAAATTCCGCGTAAGGGTTGCGATCTACGACAGTGCAAATACAGCGGTGACGGAGCCTGCCATATTGAAAATTACACTTAACAACGAAAAGGAAACCTTCGATCGGATTTGCGATTTTGTGCTCGAGCACAAGGACAAATCAGGCTTGGAGAATGATAAAGTCATTGCCGTGGGGATTTCCATGCCTGGTCTGATTGATTCGATCAACGGAGTGAACCATACCTATTTGAAATTCGGAAAGAAAAGCTTGGTGGAAAACTTCGAGTCGAGGTTGGGCAGGAAAGTCTTTCTCGAAAATGACGCACGCGCCATGACCTTGGCGGAGTTTAAGTTTGGACACAATGACAACTACAAAAACGTATTGGGCATATTCATCGGCTGGGGGATTGGTTTGGGTATCTTGATTGATGGAAAGATTTATCAGGGAGCTTCCGGGTTCGCGGGAGAGTTTAGCCACTCCCCGATTTTTGACTCGAGCGACATTACCTGTTCTTGTGGAAAAAAAGGCTGCCTGGAATCTGTAGCATCCGGTACGGCAATTGTGCGCATGGCGAGACAGGCGATAGCGACAGACAGTGATTCCATTTTGGCGCGCATGACAAGAGACAACAACGATGAAATCGAGCCTTATTTGGTTGTCGACGCGGCCTTGGCAGGAGACCAGAGAGCGATCACTATCCTTTCGGAGGTAGGATTGGACTTGGGTAGAGGGATTTCGATTTTGATCCAATTACTCAATCCAGAGCTAATAATCATTGGTGGTTCGGTGGCAGAAGCGAAGCAGTATCTGATTACGCCCATCCAACAGGCCCTAAACATCTACAGTATGGCCAAGGCAAGGGAGAATACCCAACTTACCCTTTACAAATTGGGTAAGGAAGTCGGTCTTCTAGGCGGAGTTGCAGTCGTCAATGAGAAAATCTTCGAAGATGTATTACTCTGATCACCTCGATCTTAAATTGTTGAAAAAGTAAAATCCAAACTGGCATGGAGTGTTTGAAGAAAATGGAAGTTTGGGCACTTTGCCTCTTGGCTTTTATTGGGTTTTCTTCCCAAAAACAAAAATCCGCAGCGTTTGAACTTTTGCCCGCCAAATCCACCGGAATATCATTTAACAACCGTCTTAAGGAAGACCAAGCAAATAATATCCTTCGCTACGAATACTTCTACAATGGTGGCGGTGTAGCTGTTGGCGATATCAACAATGATGGCTTGGACGACATATTTTTCACCGGAAATATGTCGGACAACAAGCTTTACCTCAATCAAGGAGACTTTAAGTTTAAGGATATCACGGGTTCGGCCGGGGTGAAGGGAAAAAATTCTTGGACCACAGGTGTCTCGATGGCCGACGTAAACGGTGACGGGCTGTTGGATATCTATGTCTGCTACTCCGGAAAGGGAAATCTGGAAAGTCGAAAAAATGAATTGTATATCAATCAGGGTGATTTGACCTTTAAGGAAGACGCAAAATCCTTCGGCCTTGATGACGCTTCCAATAGTACCCAAGCCATGTTTTTTGATTTTGATAAGGACGGTGACTTGGACATGTTTTTGCTCAACCACAATATCACGGTCATCAATGAAATCGAATTTGACCATGCACGCAGTATGCGCCATCCAACTGCCGGGGACAAACTCTATAGAAACGAAGGTGGAAAATTCACGGATATCAGCGAAAAAGCAGGCATAAAGGGAAACGCGATGGGCTTTGGTCTCGGCATCACGGCCTCAGACCTCAATGGCGACGGATGGATCGACATTTACGTCAGCAACGACTACATTGAAAATGACTACATCTACATCAACAACGGTGACGGGACGTTTTCCGAAAAGATGACAGAAATGCTGCAGCATCTCTCCCATTTCTCTATGGGTTTGGATATCGCGGACATGAACAACGACGGCCTTGTGGATATTTTCACTTTGGACATGCTTCCCGAGGACAACAAACGCCAAAAACTCCTCTACGGCCCAGAAAATTATGAGCAATACGCCTTGATGGTAAATCGCGGTTTTTATCACCAAAACATGCGCAACATGCTCCAACTCAACCAAGGCAAGGGCATGTTCAGCGAGGTCGGGCAATTGGCGGGAATATCCAATACCGACTGGAGCTGGTCGGCGCTTTTTTTTGACGCGGACAATTCTGGACACAAAGACCTTTTCGTAAGTAATGGGTACTATCGAGACTACACAAACCGGGATTTTTTGAAATATAAGGGCGATTACTATTTCAAAGCAGCAGTCGCCCGTGAACCAGCCGACACGCTTCACCTGGTCACAAGTATGAGTTCCACGCCCGTGTCCAATTACATGTTCCGGAATGGGGGAAACTTGGTTTTCGAAGATCAGACCAAAAACTGGGGCCTGTATTTGCCCAATTTCTCGGCCGGCGCTGCCTATGCTGATTTGGACAACGACGGGCAATTGGACCTAATCGTAAACAATATCAATCACCCCGCTTTCATCTACCGCAACAGACTCCGGGAAACCACTGGCAAGCAAACAAATTGGATTCAAGTCAAACTGAAGGGTGAAGAGGCCAACACAAGTGCCATTGGCGCGAAGATTTTTTCATACAATGAGGGTAA
This sequence comes from Mariniradius sediminis, assembly GCF_021491425.1. Taxonomy (NCBI): domain Bacteria; kingdom Pseudomonadati; phylum Bacteroidota; class Cytophagia; order Cytophagales; family Cyclobacteriaceae; genus Mariniradius; species Mariniradius sediminis. The sequence goes on from NZ_JAKEVZ010000020.1 coordinate 28,141, forward strand.
AGGTCAACTTGTCGAACAAATGCCGACGCGGGGATTCCAATCTACCGTCAGCCACCGACTGCATTTGGGACTGGGTGAAAACGGCAAGCTCGACTCTCTCGTTGTCGTCTGGCCAAATGGTAAATCGATAATACTCCGAAACCCAGACGTCAACCAAATTCTTGAAATCGAAGAAATAGCGAATGGGAGTCTATTTGCCAAATATGAGCCAAAGACTCATTTTGAAGCCCTCGAAAACTCCATTCCATTCAAACACCAAGAGTATGGATTCAATGATTTCAAAAGACAGCCCTTGCTGCTTGAGATGCCATCCTATGTCGGACCTGTCATGGCAGCATCACCCGCGTTGGAAAATGGCAGTCAACTCGTTTTTGTTGGCGGGACAAAAGCCTCTCCAGGCAAAATGTTTGAAGTCAAAAATGGAATTTGGAGCGAAACGAAGGGATTCAAGTCCGAACCTGAGTTTACGGATTCAGATGCTGTTTTCTTTGATGCCAATGGTGATGGACATTTCGACTTGTACGTCTGCAGCGGCGGCTATCACGATTATCTATCGACCGATGAATCTTTACAAGATCGTATCTACATAAATGATGGGAGCGGGAATTTCAAATATTCCGCAAATTCCCTGCCTTCCATGTTGACAAGCTGCGCTACGGTTGTTGCAGCTGATTTCAACGGGGATGGACTGCAGGACCTTTTTGTGGGCGGTAGGATAGTCCCAGGGAAATATCCGCTCACGCCGAGCAGCTACCTTTTGATCAATCTCGGAAACGGGAAATTTGAAGACAAATCAGTTTCTTTCCTTCCAAAATCCGGTAAACTGGGAATGGTAACGGATGCAGCAGCCATCGATATCAATGGCGATGGTACTACCGATTTGGTTTTGGTCGGAGAATATATGCCAATCACTGTTTTGATAAATCAAGCAGGTAAACAACTCACAGACCAATCGGCTCAATGGATAGAAAACGGTGACGCAGGCTGGTGGCGGTCTCTGGCAGTTGCTGATTTTGATAGTGATGGGGATTTGGACTTTGTAGCCGGGAACTTCGGGCTCAATTCGCAATTCAAGCCATCGGCGGAAGAACCATTGACATTGTATTTCGCCGATTTTGATGAAAATGGCTCTATCGACCCCATCTTGGTTTCTTATATCCAAGGCCAACCTTTCCCCTTTCCAACCCGCGATGAACTACTGGATCAAATGTATAGCATGAGGCCAAAATTCACGGATTATGCGAGTTATGCAGAAGCAAATTTGGAAAAAGTCCTTGGGAAAGAACAGCTTGAAAAGGCGCAGATGCTGACTGCAACCGAACTTCGTACTTCTTATTTTGAAAATACCGGATCAAAACTTGCGGGAAGACCAATGCCAATTGAAGCCCAAATGGCACCTGTACAAGCCATCCTTCCTTTGGATTACAACAATGACGGAAACCTGGATTTGGTTCTGGCAGGTAATCAAAACTACATCAGAATTCGGCTTGGTGTCATTGACGCGAATTTGGGACAGTTATTTGAGGGGGATGGAACGGGAAATTTCAAACTTGTACCACAAACTATATCAGGGTTCTCGATTTTGGGGGATGTGAAATCAATCTTACAGCTTCCCTCCGATCAAGATCGCATCCACTTCGGGATCAATAACATGGGTATCAAAACCTACCAATTGAAAAAAATGCCATGAAATACCTAACCGCTTCATATCTCTGGATTTTCGTGGTTTTGGCTCCATCCGTGGCGTTCGGTCAGAAGGCCAAAGAAATCCCAACGGATTTTTATATCGACAATCTTTTTCACATTACCGAGGTGATGGTGACGGATGTCGCTTCACCTCCTGCGGCCGCCAGGTTCTATGCCTACACCACGCTAGCGGCACATTTGGCTTGGGAAACAGCTAATAATCCAACAGATGCGAAAACTTTGTTGGCAAAATCGAATATAGAATTCAGTGATTTCCCGAAAGCCGAACCCGAAATTGTACCTGAATTTGCCGCCATTTACACCATGCTCGAGGTCGGAAAGAAAATCATGCCCTCCGGTAAACTGCTAGAATTGAAACAGGAGGAATTGCTCAGGGAATTTTCAAAAAATAAACTGGTTTCTAAAAAGGCATTTGCAAAAAACATTGCATTTGCAGAGGCTTTCGCTTTATCGATGGTGGCAATGGCAAAGGCCGACGGCTACAACAAACTGAGTACTTTCACCCGCTACAGCCCAAAGGCAAAAGAGGGACATTGGTACCCAACTCCGCCCGCATACATGGCGCCTGTCGAGCCGGAATGGCGTACGATACGCACTTTTTTCATAGAAAAAATTGAGGAATACAAGCCGGAACCTCCGGCAGCGTTTGACCTCGGCGACGGGTCCCCATTCAAGCTGCAATTGGATGAGGTGTGGAAAACAAGCAAAAATCTTACGGAAGAACAGGAGTTAATCGCGAATTTCTGGGATTGCAATCCTTTCAAGGTCGACTTTTCCGGCCATATGGCGATTGGAATCAAGAAAATTTCCCCTGGAGGACATTGGATCGGCATCACAGGTATTGCCAGCAAAAAAGCAAAGCTTGACTGGAAAAAAACCCTATACGTCCACGCATTGGTTGGCATGGGACTGCATGATGCATTTGTGAGTTGTTGGGAGGAGAAATATGACTCCGACCGCATTCGGCCCGAATCCGCCATCAATAAATACTTAGATCCTGCTTGGAGACCTATTCTCCAAACCCCGCCTTTTCCCGAATACACCAGCGGACACAGCGTCATTTCGAGGACAAGTGCCGAAATACTCACCGCTTTTTTTGGAAATGATTTTGACTTTGTGGATAGCTCGGAAGTCTATTTCGGATTGCCGGAAAGGCCTTTCAAATCCTTTTTTGAAGCTTCAGAAGAAGCTGCAATATCACGCCTGTATGGAGGAATCCATTTCCGGGATGCAATCGAGCAGGGCTCAAAGCAAGGCGAGAAAATCGGCAAATACATTGTCGAGCGCGTCCGCTAATCCAAATTGACCAAATTACCATCCAAGCCAACCGGAATTGCAAAGGGATTCAGTAATCTATCCACTAACACCGCGACTTGGGCCCTGTTGAGAATATTTTTTGGGTTAAAACCTGAACCAAATTTTGCGGCATCCCAAGCGTATTCTACCTTATTCAGCGTAATTTTTTTATCGATTACCACAAGGATTTCCAAAAGTCCCTCGCCTGTCAATGGCTCGCCCGAAGCCGACCAGTATTGTGCCAATTGCGGATAGATCGGCCGAAGTCCCTCCACCAACTCAAACTGGGATATCTCCCTCCCAGGATAAAACCACGTTTGGTTGGCCCATTTGTAAGGGACACCATGGCCTTTCAGGATGCCAGTTGCGCCAATCCTCTGAATCGACTGAAAATGGGAATCATTGGCCTTCACGTCAATATAAGGCATGATGTAGGCGTTTTTGTCCAATAATGCCTGCTGAACCTCCCTAACCCCAATCTCTTGCAGCGACTTGTTTTTCAACAAGGCAGTTCCAGCCAATGCTCCAGCGGCTTGACCAATACCCAATACAACAGGCTGCAGTCTCGAAGCGCCATTCACGATGTTGGAAACACCTATGCTCTTCTCCGCCACGATGAGATGCGTCGAGTTTTTCGGAATCAGACTTCCCAAGGGAACATTGTAAGACGGTACACGGATTTTGATAAAATCAATCGCAGGTGCCTTAGGATTCATCTTGTGATGATGGTCAATGGTGTAATCACCCACAGCAACCCCAGTACGGTAAAGCGGATTGTCCTGTGAAAAAGGATCCAAAACATGCGGCAAAGTAAACATTGCCTCCGAGACCATTCTCCGCGACTCGCGGTGGTAAGGAATCATGGGCAATTGATCCTTGGTTGGAAACTCATCATCCGCAAGACCCAAATGCTTGAATCCCAACTCGGTCTGGATATAGTAAATGAACCGCAGTGAATGGAGTTTTGCTTCTTCCAAAGCCTTGCTGCGATCTTCCTTTGAAAGTTCCACGATATTCATGTAGATATCATTCCCACAATTTGGCCAATTTATCATGTACTTGCCGTTGGGCAAGCGGCCATAATTCAGCATCTTTTGACAATCGCTTTGGGGGTTATCAAAAGAAATCGGATCAGCATGATCACAAGCGCATCTGAACATATCAGGATCGTATCCCTTTGGCTTGGGAATAGTTTTGTCCTTACCCTCTCCATAATCCTTCAAAATCACCACATAGGTCAAGTCCTGAACGATGTCGTTTGCAGATTCCGGTGCGAAAATTTCCCCAAACCGATCCCGACTATCCATTCCGACATAGTAATCAAGTCCCAAGGAAGCTGCCACGTCCCCCAATTCTGTGGCATCAATGAGCATTTTTGCATTGATTGTTTTTTGCTTGCCTTTTTCCAAATAAGAAACCGTCCACCGGCCGTTTTCAAAGTCAGCTTTTGTCCATGTCGTTTGAAACAAAACCGTGATATTGGGTTCATTCTTTACCCATTCCTGAAAAATCCTGTTACCGACCGAAGGTTCAAAAAGCGTATGGCTAACCCAACCTGTCCCGACCGCCTGGGGACCTCCATAATGCGCATATAGTTTCTCGCGAAATTCTCCCCAAATGCCTGAAGGCAACTCGTGGTTTCCGTCAATTGCAGATACGCCGGCAGAAGTCAGCATTCCACCGAGCCATGTTGTCTCCTCCAAAATCGTGACTTTGACTCCCATCCTTGCAGCATGAATTGCCGCCGAGGTGCCACTTGCACCGCCACCAATGACTAACAAATCGGTAGACTGTTGACAAAAAGTTGGATTACAGAAGATCAGCGAGCAGAAAATGATCGATAGGTAAGGTAAAAATCTCATGAGTCTCATGGATAATTTTTTTGAAGTTTGTGTAACTGCAAGATAGGCCTGCAAACCTTACGGGGAAAGGCTTTTATGAAAGTCTTCACCGTAGATTCGGGAAAAATGTGGCGTTACGCGGTATTGAAGAAGTTTGGATTTACTTTGAAAAGTATGAATTTAAAGAGAGTGCATTCCCGCGTTTACCCAGTCAAACGAAACCCTAAGCTTACTTGTCACCTTTTTTGACAGAAGAGCCGCGCGGATGTAGTACCGTGGGGAGCACTTCCCGGATGACCGCTTTCTGGTTTCCATTTTCTTTAAGAAGCTCCAGCATGCCCTCCATCAGCCGATCCGCAATTTGGTGCAGGGGCTGCTCGATCCCGGTGATATTGGGTTGAAATAGGCTGAAAAAATAGTGATCATCAAAAGAAACGACAGCCAAATCATCCGGTATTCTTTTCCCCAATTGCTGAATGGCTCTCAACCCTTCAAATGCCAGGTAATTGGTCGAGAAAAATACGGCATCCAACTCAGGATTGGTCTTTAGAAATCCAGTTATTTTCTCAAGCTCCTCATTTTCAGAATAGTTGTGAAATGGCACATGTAGCACATGCTCGGCTAAACCATATTTCATGACTGCTCTTCGATAACCGGCGAGTCTGAGCTTCATCTGCATTTGATCTGACTCAACATGTATCAATCCAATATGCTTGCATCCCTGCATGACTAAGTGCTCGGTTGCTTCAAACGCACTCTGTTCATTTTCAACGATCACATAACTGCAATCAACCTCCGGCATCCACCTGTCAAACAAAAGCACCGCGAAATCTTCCTCCAAAAGTTCCGAAATGGTGGATTCCAAGTCGGGAGTCGGCGTAATCACAAACCCATCCACATTCCTGACTTTGAATGTCCCTATCAGTTCCTTGGCCTTTTTGGGGTCATTTTCGGTGCTGCAATAGATTATTTTGTAGCCATTTTCGAATGCCTTTTCTTCAATCAGCCTGGCAATCGATGCAAAAAAATGGTTGGAAATATCCTCCACCATGAATACGATTACCTTGGATTTGCCCAATCTCAAGCTCTGTGCAAGATGGCTGGGCCTGTACCCAGTTTCCTGGATATAACTCTCCACCCGGGCTATCAACTCGCTAGAAATCCGCTTCTCCTTTGCCTTTCCATTGAGGATAAAGGACACTGTGGTAATTGAAATATCCAATGCCTTCGCAATGTCTTTGATGGATATTTTCTTTTTCGCCATTTGCAGATTGGGGGTATTTTGAACCCGCAATATGGCTAAAAATGGGAATTAATCCATCAAGCTGCTTTCTATTGGGATTGAAATGCCTTGTACAGCGCCGTGAGTAAGGTGCGGTCTTTTGAATCTTCATGATACTCCCAGAACATACCGCCCGCCAAGCCTTTCTCCTTGATAAACTTTACCTTGGCTTCTAGAGATTGGGGATCTTCAAAGGTCACGAAAATGGAATCTTTGGCGTTCCAGAGATAGGGTGCTTGTGCCTCTTCATCCCAATGTCTCGAAAAATCAGGGTTCTTCATAAGTTCTGAAATCTCCAAAAATGGGTATCCCTTTGCCCCTTTACCTGTCTGACCGAGCCCATTATTTTCAGGGTTTACGGATTCCCATGATCTTCCATAAAAAGCCATACCCATAACAAGCTTGCTCGCGGGCACGCCTGCTTGGATATGCTCATCCACTGCTTTTGAGGCCGACCGATTTGAATATTTACTTGCAAACAAGTTGGTATGATGCCCCGTGGTATCCCTTACTGATTGGACGATGAAATCGTAGGTCATGATATTGATGAAATCCAAGTATTTCTGGGCTTCGCCAAGATTATTGACCTCCACAAACTCTGTGAATCCTCCCGTTGCAATGGTCTGAAGGTACGGTTTCCCAGTCACTCTCGTGAGACTGTCCAATGCATGTCTGACCGATTGTAGCATTGATACGAAATTCTCCCGATCCTCGGGTCTGTAGGGATTGTTGTCGCCGGGAAGCGCCGGATACTCCCAATCGAAATCAAGCCCATCTAGGTCATGCCGTATGAGGTAATCTATAGCGGATGCCGTATACACCTTCCGTCCTTCGGGAGTCAGCACCGCGTCCGAGAACCCTTTAGACCAGGTCCATCCACCGACGGAAATGAGAATCTTCAAATCAGGATTTTTGCCTTTGAGGCTCCTCAAAAGTGCGAGATTCGCTTTATCCTGCTCTTCCCTCCCCTCGCCTTCTCTCACCTTCCCATCGATGACGTTTGCAAAAGCGTAATTGATGTGTGTGAGCTTGTCGGCATGGATGAGGCTGGTATCCACTCCTTTCCAGCCGGCGATATAGCCGATGATTTTGTATTTCTCGGGTGCAACGTTTTCTACATTTTCAGCACTTGGCCGGCAGGATATCGCGGCACACATACCCGCCAAAAGGATCAGTCGATAAGCAAGTTTTTTCATTTCAAAGCAAATTTTTCAAAAGAAAAAGGTGCCAAGAGGCACCCTTTTCAAAACAACAATTAACCAAAATCAATTAATTTCCTCCATCCCACCAAACCTTCGTCATGAGATTGTCGCCGCCCATTCTGGACCTCGCAGCCTCATAGTTTTGTGGATTCGCACCGATCTCAGATTCCCAGTAACGAAGGCGTCTTGGAATCTCATTGGCTTCAAACCTGTTTGGATCTTGGGTCGGAGTCAAAGCTGGGTAGCCAGTTCTTCTCCAATTGGACCAAGATTCGATATCATTGAGCCATGTCGCAGCCCAATACTCTTCACCGATCAAGCGCAATTTGTCTGCATTAGATGCTGCCGCAAAGCCCCTTCCGGCAATGTATGTGTTTACCTGATCCGCAGTTCTCGCAAATGAAGCATCAAACGCAGTCCAGGAATTGATCGCAGCTGCGACACCGTTTGAGAAATGTGTATTTGCATCGGTAGAAATCCACCCTTTCACGGCAGCCTCTGCTTTCATCAACTCCGTCTCTGCATATGTGATCAAGATATAAGGATCTTCCCAATCCAAATATTTGAGATTCAACATGGAAAACATTCTGTTTCCTCTTGCATTGAAATCGTCCAAATCCGCTCCTGTGAGGATAGTCCGGATGGTCGTTGAGTTGTAGCCGTTTGGCATACCTCTTTGTGCAGCTGGATCAGTCACCCAGGTTGAAGGATCTGCCGGTGTGCCGATTCCGCCTGAGATGATCATCAAACGAGGATCGTTGTTGGCTTTCATCCAATCGATGAAGGTCTTGCTGATTTTACAGTCATTGGAATACTTATACGTGTTCCAATAGCCATCATTCAAACCGTTACGGTTCACGCCAATAGGGCCGACGGTGAATTTGATGTATCCGTTATCAGCATTGGATGTGAATGTACCACTGTTATTCGCTTCGATAAATACTTCCCTTGCCTTGGCAGCATCAACGTTACTCATACGCATTGCGATTCTCATCAAAAGCGCGTTAGTGAATCTTTTCCACTTATCAATATTGCCACCGTACATGAAATCCTGCGCACCCAACGAACGAGCGGAAGCCGAGAACTTATCTCTCGCAGCCCTCAATTGGATCACCATGTCGTTGTAGATATCCCTTTGATTATCATACTGCGGAAACCAGTTTTCCTCGCTTTCCAATCCCCTGCCTGCTTGAAAGTACGGAATATCACCATAGAGGTCAGTCATTCTATGGAGGTCAAAAATATTCAATACCGTAGCCGCTGCGTTCACATTGGCTTCTGCTGGATTGTCCTTTGTCTGATCGATAACGACCGCAAATGCCCTGATTACATCTGTATAGTGACGTTCCATGTAGGCGCCACTGTATTGGGCATTATAGAAATACTTATCCCCGCTGAAATATCCCGCCAAAGAAGAAGTATGCTGGATCATCGTCGCGGAGTAGAGCATATTTGCCCTCGTATTCTCATATTCACCTGCTATTCTCAGCATCGACAGTGAAAACAAATACTGAGGGTCCATTTCGGTCACAGCATTGGGGTCTACGTTGAGATCAAACAGATCCTGCTCATTGCACGAAGTGAAACTCAATGTCAGTGCGAGCAGAAGTCCAGATATTTTATGAATTTTTTTCATGTTCGTTTCAGTTAAAATCAGGAAACAGGATTAGAAGTTAAGGTTGAGATTGAAACCGAAATTTCTGGTTGTAGGAGATGCGAAGAACTCCAAGCCTTGCGCATTGCCGCTAGTGGTGTAAGCAGACTCTGGATCGATGTTGGGAACATTAGACCACAAGAGGAACAAATCCCTGCCGACAAATGAGAGTGAAGCAGAAGTAAATGGCGTTTTATTCAGGATTGTGCTAGGGAATGTATATCCCAAGGAGAATTCCCTTAGCTTACCGAATGAAGCGTCATATACAATGTTCTCTGTGATCAGAGCATAGTTGCTATAGTAGTTGTCAATCAGGAACTCTGCCGGATTCCCAGGATTCGCAGGAATATTCCATGTCCTTGCTTCACCATTTCTTGTTACACCTGATACGGTTAAACCATTTTCCCGACCATTGAGCGTTTCGCCATGCAAGCCATAGACATAGGCGAAGTAATTGGTTCCTGATACCAAGTGGCCACCGCTTCTGAAATCGATCAGGAAGCTCATTCGCCAATTTTTGTAGGAAAGGTTGTTCAAGATGCCACCTGAGATTGGATGTCTTCCTTCAGCGATTGTCTCCAAACCATTTGTTGGAACTGGCAAGCCCTGATCGTCATAGACTTTTTGTCCATCGATCGTCAAATGCTTGAAGCCAGCGATCATACCCAATGGCTGACCCACAATGTGGCGGATTCTTTCTCTTCTAAGCCTGGATTCATCCAAGTTGATGAACTCAATCGGTTCGCCCTTGGCATTGGTACCCAAGTCAAGCACCTTTGCACGGTTGTTGGCATAGTTGAACGAGATATCCCATTTGAAATCTCTCTTTTGCAATACAACAACGTTCAACAACAACTCAATACCCTTGTTCTCCATTTCTCCGATATTGACCAAAGTGGAACCAAAACCAGAGGTAGCAGAAATACCCAATGGCAAAATGTCGCCGCTGGTTCTTCTGTTGTAATAAGCAACATCCAATCCAACCTTGTTTTCGAAGAATCTCAAATCAAAGCCAAATTCATATTCTTTGGACCTGTAGGGTTGTAGGTTTGCATTTGGGATCGAACCGTTATTGATTTGACCAAGGAAACCTCCTAAGTGTCCTGACCCAACTAGACCGTACGTAAGGTTCAGCAGATAAGGCGAAGGTGCCCCTCCACCCGTCTCACCATAAGACGCCCGGACCTTACCGAAGGTGAAAAATTGAGGCAAAGTGAACGCATCCGAGAACACAAAACTGGTTCCGACGGATGGATAAAACAGTTTGGTGTTTGCTGGATCAAAACTAGAGCTACCTGCAGCATACAGCGTAGAGAACTGGTCTTGTCTTGCTGTCAGGTTAAGGAACAACATGTTTTTGTACCCTAAATTGGCGTAACCAAACACTGAATTGATACCCCACTCGTTGAATCCATATCCAACTTGGGGTGCGGCAACGTTCCTCAAACTGTGGACAAATGGAATTACTAGATCGTTACCACCGCCACTCAATACCTCTGTCCCACGTCTCATGCGGTTACCACCGATCAATGCATCGACAGAGAAGTCACCGAATTGCTTTTGGGCACCAATGAAGAGATCAAGGTTGTCTTCACGAATATTTGTCTTATTAGTGAAATAATCTCCTCTAGGCTTAAATGCGGTACCCCATGGAGTGTAGCTGTGGTCAGTACGTGCCTGAAAATCAGTACCCGCACGGCCCATAATGTACAACCAATCAGTGATGTCATAACGGAGTGAAACCTTACCCAAAATACGGTTGGTCAAATCCTCCCTGAAAAACTGGTATGCTGCCCAGTACGGGTTAGTTTGGAACACATTCTGCTGAAACCTCAATTCGTTCCCATCTTCCAAAGCCCCCAACTTGTCGGTAGTCCCTTTCATCACGTCCAAAGGCAGTGTGCCAGGCTTGGTCATAATAGCGAAGTTGGCATTACCAGGAGAATCAGAAAGTCTCGGCCGGTTTTTGGCAAGTTGCTTGGTGTATTGGGCACTGAAATCCAAGGTCAAACGCTTCAATTTGCTGTTGATATTGACGTTCAACACATCTCGATTGAAGCCCGCATTTGGCATGATGTCCTTATTGTCAAGCCTTGAATAAGCCAAACGGTAAGTACCGGTTTCATTTCCACCGCTCAAGGCTACAGAGTTATTCAGGGTCGTACCGGTTCTGTAAAAGTCATTCAAACCCTCTCCCGTATGCTGGTAAGGTCTTGAAACACCATCGAATTGGATCACGTTTTGGTTTCCATAACGCGAACCCCAATGGGTCTGACCAATTTCGAGTGCTTCGCCAGCCGTGGTTGCCACTACGCCATCACGTCCAGGCCCGTATGACCTTTGGTAGTCGGTGAAATCCCATACATTGTCAAAAGTAACGTTTGAATTGAGTGCAACACCGATACCTTTTCTTGCTTTACCAGACTTGGTGGTGATCAAAATCACACCGTTTGCTGCCCTAGCACCGTAAAGTGCCGCAGCGGCATTACCTTTCAATACAGAAATACTTTCGATATCATCGGGGTTGATAGCCGCCAAGCCGTCACCAGCATCGTTACCGCCCCACATACCGGCACTACCAAGGTTGCCAGATTCGATAGGCATACCGTTAACCACATAGAGTGGCTGGTCATTGCCTGTCAGGGATGAACCACCACGGATGACGACCCGCGTAGATCCACCGGCACCTGTCGCTGGCGGGGTCACGTTCACACCGGCAATCTTTCCGGAAAGTGCGTTTCCGACGTTGATCGCCCTGGATTCCGTAAACCGTTCACCACCGACTTGGGTCACGGAGAAACCCAAAGCCTTCTTGTCCTTTTCCATACCAAAGGAAGTCACGACCACCTCAGACAAGTCTGAAACGTCTTCCGCCAACGTCACATTGATACTGCTTTGGTTGCCTACCAGAAATTCCTGGTCCTTAAACCCGATGAAAGAAAATACCAACACAGAATTGCTGGTAACAGAAATCGAATAATTACCATCCAGGTCAGTGGTGGTACCGGTATTTGCGATCCTATCCAGGACGTTTACCCCTGGAATGGGTTCACCGGCACTGTCGACGACCTTACCGGTTAGCACTCTCGTTTGGCCATACACCTCAAATCCCGAGGCGAAGAGTATAACCAAAGCCAACATCAATTGTACAACTTTGTTCATAGGAGTTAATTTAGGGTTACTTCATTTTTCTTGTCGTTAAAATCAATTGGTTTTGAAACAATAAATCCTATGGCTTTTGACATGTGCACGGTTTTAAAATATGATGGCTTAAAATGATCAATAAACAGAATTTTATACCGCACTTTCTGGCCAGCCTAGTATTTGCTATGTGTAAATATATTTATAAAAAATTATTCCAGAAAGCATTTATTAATTTTTTTTAAAAAGTATCGGTATCTTTCAATATTTATTAGAATTAGTAAATCGGTTTAGCAAATAAAATGTACGAATATTTGTACAGGATCTAAGTTTTTAGAATATTTTCAACAAGTTATACATCTAATTCAAGTAAATTATACCTACTATACGAAAATAATATACATAATTTCACCAAAAAAAGTGATTTCATGGACGGACGTTTATGATTTTTTGAAGATAAAACAACATCATTCCAAAACTGTAAAACAGGTACCAATCAAACCAAACAGCAAAAAAAAACCGCCCGAAGGCGGTTTTTGACTTTCATAAAAGAACTGTTATCATTTGATAAACAGCATCTCGCGGTATTTCACTAGCGGCCAGAATTCGTCATCCACGAGCAACTCCAGCTTGTCAACTGCATATCTGATCTTCTCGAAGAATGCGTCCTTCACAGCTGAACTGTAGCCTTTTGCCCTTTCCGCTACATCCTCCACCTTGTTGAGACGCTTGCGCTCCTCTATCATAGCGTGAACGTTTAGCTTGAGCGATTCCAGGTGCTTACTGATTTCCTTGATCGTTTCGATGGCTGCCTTGTTGTCCAAGCCAAGCCCTTTCAATCCGTTGGCATTCTCGATCAGCTTATTTTGGTACTGAATAGCAGTAGGAATGATATGATTCAGCGCCAGATCCCCCATCACCCGGGACTCAATTTGAACTTTCTTGATGTAGTTCTCCAACATGATCTCATGCCTTGCGTGCAGTTCCTTTGGATTGAGGACTGCATGCCTGTTGAACAAGTCGGCAGTCTTCTTGTCATGGTAGATGTCCAAAGCTTCAGGAGTGCTCTTTTTGTTGGATAGACCTCTTTTTGCAGCTTCCTTCTCCCACTCCTCTGAATATCCATCACCCTCGAATCTGATCTTCTTGCTGTCCTTGATGTATTTTCTCAATACGTTGACGATGGCAATCTTTTTCTCCTTGCCTGCGCTAATCTCCTTTTCGATGTCTTTGGCAAGCGTGCGAAGTGTTTCAGCCACGATAACGTTCAAAACGGTCATTGGACCAGCCACGTTTGCACTTGAACCAACCGCACGGAATTCAAACTTATTCCCTGTGAAAGCAAAAGGAGATGTACGGTTTCTGTCGGTGTTGTCCAATATGATTTCTGGTATCTTGCTGATGCCCAGTTTCATGTACATATTGTCACCTTTTTCGATCTTGATGTTTCCGTTTTTCTCCAACTCATCCAAGACGTTGGAAAGCGTAGATCCAAGGAACACAGACATAATCGCAGGTGGCGCCTCATTGGCGCCCAAGCGGAAATCGTTGTTTGCTGACGCGATACTTGCCCTCAACAGGTCCGCATAGTCGTACACCGCTTTGGTGGTTGCCACTACAAATGTCAAGAATTGAAGGTTTTCCCTTGCTGAATTGCTAGGCTGGAACAAGTTCACCCCTGTATCGGTGATCAGAGACCAGTTGTTGTGCTTACCACTACCGTTGACTCCAGCAAAAGGCTTTTCGTGGAAAAGAACCTTTAGGTTGTGTTTCTCGGCCACTTTGTCCATGATATCCATGAGCAATTGGTTGTGATCCGTAGCCTTATTGATTTCTTCAAAAACAGGGGCCACCTCGAACTGTCCTGGGGCAACCTCATTGTGTCTTGTAGAAACCGGAATGCCCAATTTGTGGGCCTCGATTTCGAAATCCATCATGAAGTCTTTTACCCTTGTGGGAATTGTACCGAAATAGTGGTCTTCCAACTGTTGGCCTCTTGCAGGGCTATGTCCAAAAACGGTTCTTCCGGACATCACCAAGTCAGGCCTTGTTGCGTAAAGTGCCTTGTCAATCACAAAATACTCCTGCTCCACACCCAAGGAAGGGGTTACTTTTCTTACGTTTCTGTCAAACAACTGGCAAATCTCAACGGCCGCACTGTTGACAGCCTCCATGGACTTCAACAATGGTGTTTTGTAATCCAAGGCCTCACCTGTGTAGGACACGAAAATGGTCGGGATACAAAGTGTCTTCTCGAAAATGAATATCGGAGAAGAAGGATCCCAAGCAGTATATCCCCTCGCCTCGAAAGTCGACCTGATACCACCATGTGGGAAGGAAGATGCGTCTGGCTCCTGCTGTACCAACGCCGATCCTTTGAATTTCTCAATCCCTGCGTGGGCATCAAAAAACGAATCATGCTTTTCCGCAGTAGAGCCCGTCAAAGGCTGGAACCAGTGGGTATAATGCGTGACACCTTTCGAAAGCGCCCATACTTTCACAGCAGACGCAATCTCCTCTGCAGTCGCCGGATCGATTTTGGTACCTTTATCGATGGCTTCCATTACTTTTTTGAAAATGGAAGGGGCGAGTGATTCTTTCATTTGTTTTGTCCCAAAAATCTGGCTACCAAAGTAGTCCGAAATCTTAGGGGCTGGGGCTGTGACGGCAATTCGCGGGCGAGCTGTAGCCATCAATAGAGCTTTTTGTCTTAAAGTTGCCATTTTTCTACAATAAGTGGTTTGATTTAACACCCACAAAAATATGAAATAATATGAATTTGAAAGCGAATGGGTATCAATTGAGCCAATAATTAGAAAAATTTACATTCTTTTTAAAAAAACTGATCCTATTTGACATACTTTGATTGAAAAAATATGGTTTTCTATCCGAAAAATAGAAAATTGAAAACCAAGCCATAATTTTTAACTTTGCAGCCTGAATAAAGAGATATCGGTGAAAAAAGTAGCGTTTTATACGTTGGGTTGCAAATTGAACTACTCGGAAACCTCAACCATCAGCAGGATGTTTGAGGCAAAGGGCTATCAAAAAGTCGAGTTTGAACAAAACCCGGACATTTTTATCATCAACACTTGCTCCGTCACCGAAAACGCCGACAAAAAGTGTAAAAAAATCGTCAAAGAGGCCAAAAAAATCTCCCCCAACTCCTATGTCACAATTATTGGGTGCTATGCGCAACTGAAGCCCCAAGAGATTTCAGAAATTGAAGGTGTCGACGCGGTATTGGGTGCAGCAGAGAAATTCCGACTCTTGGAACTGTTGGATGGTTTTGCAAAAACCCAGGAAACAAAAGTCCTCGCCTCCGAGATTCAGGAAGCCAACATATTCAACAACGCTTTTTCCATCCATGACCGTACCCGTACCTTTCTAAAAGTACAGGATGGTTGTAACTATGGCTGCGCTTTTTGCACGATACCGCTTGCCCGTGGCAAAAGCAGAAGCGACAGCATAGAAAACATCCTGAAATCAGCCCGTGAAATTGCCCAAACAGAAGTAAAGGAAGTCGTTTTGACCGGTGTCAATATTGGCGATTTCGGAATCCGGGAAGGAAAAAGGCAAGAAAGGTTTTCTGATTTGGTCTTTGCCTTGGATGAAGTGGAAGGTATTGAGAGATTTAGAATATCTTCCATCGAACCTAACCTGCTGACCAACGACGTAATTGAGTTTGTATCAAAGTCCAAGCGCTTTGTGCCTCATTTTCATATCCCGCTGCAATCAGGCTCAAATACCATTCTGAGGGCCATGGGTAGAAGATACCTACGGGAACTGTACGAAGATAGGGTTGATAAAATCAAGACGCTGATGCCGCATTGTTGTATCGGTGTGGACGTCATTGTCGGTTTCCCCGGCGAGACAGATGAACTTTTCCTCGAGACTTACAACTTCCTAAACGAGCTTGACATTTCTTACCTTCACGTATTCACTTACTCCGAGCGTGCAAATACCCGCGCTGTGGAGATGGATGGCATCGTACCGATCAAAAAACGAAACGAGCGGTCCAAAATGCTGCGGATACTTTCAGAAAAAAAACGAAGGAAGTTTTACGAGGAAAACCTCGGCAAAACCTTTACCGTGCTTTTTGAAGAAGATGTCGAGGATGGGAAAATGCATGGATTTACGGAAAACTACATCCGCGTCGCCGCCAAGTATGATCCGCTCTTGGTCAATGAACTCAAGACGGTGACCCTTACATCAATCAATGAAAAGGGAAATGTGGAAGTCGTGGAGCCTGAATTGGTCTACGAAAACCACACCTAAGCGCTATTGGGACTTTTTGAGTACGACCTTTGTCTTGTCTGAACGCTCCACTTTGGATAGGAAATCCCGGTAAGGCTGGTATTGAGAAGCTTCATAGACTCCATCGCGCAATTCAAAATTCCGCTTGTAGGTCAGCTGATTTCCTTCGACCAAAAACTCAGCCCGGTATACGCCAAACTCGGAATCAATCGAAATTTCCTTCGGCAGATTTTCCACCTCAAAGCCCTCAGGCCAGGCGTACACAATCTCATCAACGTCCACAAACCCCATCTTTCTCTCAAATCTGCCTTTGCGTCCATCCTTGGCCGCAGGCAGGTTGGTAGAATATACATTCAACTGATTGGGTTGAAGAAAAAACCGATTTCCCGATTTACCCGCCATGTTTTTGACAATCAGGTCAGACTTCACGATCACGACCGGAATGGGCGCATCTTCCAATCCAAATTCATAGGAAACCACTTCAAGGCTTGGCAGACCGAAATACTGTTGAATCCATTTCTTTTTCGTATCCGAGGATGAACGGACCACATCGATCACACCCCCATTTTCTGCTTGGGTCGCCCTGACTTCCAATTCCAAGGATCCCTGTGCATTACCTGATTCCTCGATTTTGAAGATGGCTTTCTGGGTCATTGCGTTTTGGCTGTGGCTGTATTTGGGCGTGCGTACCAACTTGCCGCCTGCTTCGGTCACCAACAGTGCCTGTCGATCGGAGGTGAAATTCCCCAAATATCCGAATGGATTGGATTGGGAAGTACATTCCAGCCATATGGTATCCTTTTCCATTGGTACTGCCAAAATCGCATGGTTGAAGTAACTTTTTGGAAAATCCTCCACAACAAGTCTTTTCCCCTCCCCTCCGTAAATCAATGCGTAGTGGCTTTTGATCCCTGCCTCTTTTAGCAGCGCAGCCATATAGTTAGACAAGGCTTTGCAATCCCCATAGCCATATTTGTCTACAGTCAAGGCATCGAAGGGCATCAGTCCTCCCAAACCCAATTGAATACTCACGTACCGCGTCTTTCCTTGAAGGTAATGGTACAATGCCCGCACCTTCTCCTGATCGGTGCCTAATCCGGAGATTGCTTTCGCCACATCCTGTTTGGTAGCATCCGTTAGGACATCTTTGCCTTTGTTTAATTGATAAATCCAGGAACCCATGTTTTCCCAGCTTTTGAGGTCTCCTTTGAAGCCATCAAAATCAAAATAGGTGGGCGCTGCAAAAAGCACCTTGAGTTCTGATTCGGCAACTGGAACCAGAGGCTCCGGATCGTAGGCAGGAAGGTTTGCCAATTCCCAAACCACCTTGGTCATCCCATCTGCCGTGGTAGAACTCGTTCCCTCGCCTTCAATGTTCTTGGCAAAAAACCGAATGGGATTGTCAGGAAAAAAGGTGTAACTACCTCGTGTAGACATTACGGGATATTTGGGCGTGGCCTGGGGTACCCAATTGGGAATATAAAACAGCGTTCCGATTTCCAATTCATACTCCAATTCCACGGTGTAAGGGAATTCCGTGCGAGTGGCATCGAGGAGCTTCACCCTGGTATCTTCATACACAGAAAAAGAACTGAAATTGCTGTAGTCCTTAATGTCCGAGGCCTTTGATTTGAATATCTGCTTGCCGACAATGTCGTAGGCGTTTGCCGAAATACTTTTCACCTTGATCAGACTATTGTAATCCACCGCCAACACCGCCAAATCCTCAGCGTCCTTCTTGAAGATCGTAACCACGGTCCGGTTTTTCTGGAAAAACCTTCCGGTCTTGTCCACCCTGACTTCCTGGGTACTTTCACGGATGACGGCCGAAGCACCAAGGTATTCCTGGGGAATGCCCGAAATTGAGAAGTTTTGGCAGTTTCCCACAGACACCAAGCCAAGGGCCAACCAAAGGGAAAACACACTACACAACCTGAACATCACCATAAGATCAGACTTTTTTCAACACAATATTTTCCTTTTGTTTCTGGGCAATGGAATCAAAAAACTCCTTGATCTGTGCGTATTGCGATGCTTCAAACAAAGTCTGGTTCACCTGATAGCTGATCATGATTTGGATTTTGTCGGGTGACGGGGAAGATATCCTGTATGAATAAACAAGGCCTTTTTCGTTGAATTGATTGATCAAACCTTTCGGCATTTCTTCGACCACATAGCCTGCGGGCACCTCGATATTGACTACCATTTGCCGTTTTTGTTGGTACATGAAATCTATTGGAAAAATACGCCCATCCAGCTTGAATGGATTTTCGGATAGGTAAACTTCCTCAAAGGGGTTGAAATAGATCCTGTCACCGGAAACTTCAAAGCCTGAGGTCCCGACCAATTCATACTTCTCGACAACCGCCTTATCCTTGGTGTCCAAGTTCTCCCAATCGATCGATTTCAGATCCCAATCCTTGAGCTCATTAGAAAAGCTTTCGGTATACTTCTCTTTTCCGTCAACCGCAATCTTGCCTTTGATCCTCGCAGCACCATAGCCCTGAAAATTCCGCGATACACTTGCATGCAGTTCCTCGTCGACGATCTTCATATTGACCATCATGACTTCGGAATTGACTGCCGAATTGCCAACATTGATCAACTGGGATAGCCCTGGAATCATCGCAAATCCCCTGAAATTGATGGCATGGAGTGGCAGGTAACCGAACTGTAGGGAAGGGTTTGTAGCATCCAGTAGAATTTGTTTTTCCCCGACTACGAGCAATGTGAGCAAATAATTGATCCGATATCGTACAGGATTGGCTGGATTGAGAAACCCTGATCCACGCGTGGAAGTCATCACAGGAAATGCAGAAAGTCCTGCTTGGTTGAGAAAAAGCGTCAATAGCATATTGATGTCCGCTGCGGAACCTTTTCCTTCCTTGTAGGATTTGTCCAATGCCTTCGTAGGATATATGCCCACCCGGTCATCCCAGGTCATTTTCTTGGTGATGTGGTTGTAAATACGGACGGCTTTTTCCTCATCTGAAGCAGCGTCGGCGATCAGTGACTCTACTGTTGTCTTGGCAAAAGCGCCTTTTTGCAGCATTTTTCCAAAATCTTCAGCCTCCAAAAGTTCTTCCGCGAGCTTCTCCCAAGATCCAGTCAGGATTTGCCTGCCGGAATTGGGAAATTGAAGGGACTGAAGCTGAAATTCTACCTTGGTGCAATAGCTCGAGGGGTTGTCAATAAATGGCTCAGGCTCCAAGGCAGGAGCATTCTTGACTGCGTAATGGTATTTGGTCGTATTGTAAGTGACCGAGTTGGACGAAACCTGTGAAGAAACGGTGTAGCCATTGGTTACCCGCTCCTGATTTGTCCAAGCGGCATTTCCGGTACCGCCTTTTTCCTCGTAAATCTCAAACTTCTGGTAGCCCTGAGTCGACTGTGTAAATGAATAATATTCGGGATATTCGAAGGTAAGCTCAGACCATTGTGTAGGAATGTCAGCTTGGAATTCCCATTCTCTGATGTAGCTGAATAGGTCAGAGGTGATTTCATAGGAAATTTCAATCACAGAACCTTCCTTGACATTGGGCGGGGAAATCTTCTTGATGCGGTAATTCTTGTTTACCTCCTCATCGAAAATATGCTCCTTTTCTATTTTTTCTTTGACAATCTTACCATTGACCTCGTTGTAGACAAAGCCCTTGATGCCAAATACATCGTCTTTCCTGCCAGCAATGACATAGTAAGGAATCTCCAAGTCACCATGGGAAAGACCATCTTTGTTGAGGATTTTGGTCACTTTGTGTACCGAATAATTGACCAAAAATCCATCCGACACATGGTAGTCGATCTTGACATTTCCCACATGGGAAAGTACCGCAGCATTCGCCTCAGGATCTGGCGCGTAGGTTTTGGTGGTCACTACATCGTCGGGAATCTTGCCGAATTTGAAGGCTTCATTGGCGGCAAAGGAATGCCAGGATGCAAGCAGGAGGAAGGCTGAAAAGATGGTCAGCCTTGTGAGGAAGATATTCATAGGTTGGGGCGTTAATTCTGAAAAATAAATTATTAATTAACATAAGTCAATACTTTGTTTAAAAAAATAGTGATCAGTCGAACACCGCCCACTTCGTACCTAATCGAAGGACAAACAAAACCGCCTAAAGATCAGATGTTTCCGGCTTTCAGCTGCTTCACGGCATAATCCGCCGCCCTGGCAGTCAGGGCCATATAGGTAATGGAAGGATTTTGGGTACCAGTAGAAGTCATGCAGGCCCCATCCGTGACAAACACATTTTTGCATGCGTGCATTTGGTTCCACCCATTCAAAAGCGATGACTCGGGATCCCTGCCCATACGGACACCGCCCATTTCGTGGATATCCAAACCAGGCGCTTGCTTCGAATCCGAAGTACGGATATCCTTGCAGCCAGCCTTGGAAAGCATTTCACTGCCCTGTTCGAAAAAGTCTTTCAATATCTTTTCGTCGTTGTCGTCATAGTCTACATTCACCTGAAGCAAAGGAATACCCCAAGCGTCTTTTTCATTTGGACTCAGGCTGACGAAGTTGGATTCCTTGGGGATGGTTTCGCCTTGCATCATCATAAACACATGCCAAGGACCAGGAACGGAGTTCTGTTCCTTGAAATCTGCTCCGAATGGCAGGTCCCGCCTTCCGCCCCAGCCACCTCGGCCTGCCGTGTAAAAAGTCATATAACCTCGGAGAAAGTCCATTTCCTGTTTCTTGACGTTGCGGAAATTGGGCATCATCACCGCGGTCGGTCTCCTTCCGAAGTAATATTTGTCCTCCCAGCCTTCAAACGATGCGGAAATATTCCCCCGGTAATTATGGAAGGCGACGTATTTTCCCAATATCCCGGAATCATTGCCCAAGCCATTGGGGAATCTATTGGAAGTACTGTTGAGTAGGATCAGATTCGAATTGAGTGCCGAGGCATTGAGAAAAATCACTTTGGCGAAGTATTCTGAGACCGATTTGGTTTCTCGGTCCACCACACGGACTCCTGTCACTTTTTCTTCCTTGTCATCATAAATGATGGAATGGACCACGGAATCCGGGCGGATAGTCAGGTTACCGGTGGCCGCAGCCGCTGGCAATGTGGCAGCATTTGAACTGAAATAGGCACCGAAGGGACAGCCCCTATAACACTGGTTCCGGGCCATGCATTGTCCACGACCCATTTTCAGGTGATGTTCTTGGGGTTGGGTCAGGTGCGCACACCTGCCAATCATGACATGGCGATCTTGATAGGAGGCGAGGATACGGTCCCTGATTTCCTTTTCCACGCAATTCATCTCCCATGCCGGCAAAAACTCCCCGTCAGGCAAAGTCTCCACACCATCATAATTCCCACTCACTCCGACAAAGCGCTCCACGTAACTGTACCAAGGCGCAATGTCATCATACCTGATTGGCCAATCCACCGCAAACCCATCCCTGCCCGGGCCCTCAAAATCATATTTGCTCCAGCGCTGCGTCTGCCGTGCCCAAATAAGCGACTTACCCCCTACTTGGTAGCCTCTCACCCAATCAAAAGGCTTTTCTTGGAGATATGGATGCTCCGAATCTTTTACAAAAAAATGTTCCGTGTCTTCCTTGAAGGCATAGCAACGGTTGACTACTGGATTCTCGAGACGATCGGCAAGGGGAATCTGGTTGCGGTGGGGCATGTCCCAAGGATTGGAAACCATCGTAGGATAATCCTTTTTGTGCTCCACATTCCTCCCACGCTCCAACACCAAGGTTTTGAGGCCTTTTTCACAAAGCTCCTTGGCGGCCCATCCACCACTGATGCCTGAACCGATTACGATCGCGTCGAAGGTATTTGCTTGGCTCATTTTACTCGTATCTCAAAGACTCAATCGGATCAAGACGGCTTGCTTTGCGGGCTGGAAAATATCCCGAAGCCAAACCAACCACAATACAAACTATGAAGGCCACGAAAATCCAAAGCCAAGGAACAAGGAATCCACCTGGGCCAATCGCGTTGGCCACAATATTGCCGATCCCGATCCCAAACAAAACGCCCACAATTCCGCCGAGAATACAAATGACTATCGCCTCGATCAAAAACTGCTGCCGTATCCGCATCGGTGTGGCTCCGAGGGCTTTTCTGATGCCGATCTCACGGGTCCGCTCCGTCACGGACACCAGCATGATGTTCATCAATCCAATCGAGGCACCCAACAAGGTAATGAAACCAATCCCGAATCCTCCAATCCTCAAATAACCAGCTACCTCCTCCAAACTCTCACCTACAGATTGGCTTTTGGTCAATTCAAATGAATCCTCCTGCCCAACTTTGTCCTGCCTGATCTTGCGCATCAAGCCTGTGGCTTGCCCCATTTCATATTCCAATTTCAGCGGATCAGAGCCGCTTGCCGTGATGGAATAGCGGAATCCGCCCCTTTGGTCCAAACGGCTTGCATTTTCCACCGGGATAAATATCGCTCGGTCCGCACCCGGTCCGCCACCCACCGAGCCCTGCTTTTCCAGTACTCCGATTATTGTGTACCTGTTTCCATACACGGTAAGATAATCGTTCAATGGCTCCTCGGAATCCCCGAAAAGTGACTTCACGATATCTACGCCCACGATACAGACGTAATTTCCGTATTGTACCTCGGTGCGGCTGAAGTTCCTTCCTTTCTCGATCTTAAGGCCCTTGAGTCCAAAATATAGGTCATCTGCACCGGTAAGCCTTACGTTGGGGTTGGTTTTCTTGGAACCTCTTTTGACTTCGGCAGTTCCCGATACGGTGGTGAAGACCGTCGCAGGTCCTGTGTTGGAAAAGGCCTCTTTAAAGGCCAATGCTTCGCGGTACTTCACGACTGGATAGGACTTCTCGGTTTTGCCATCCTGCACGGCCCTTCCGCCGGAAAATCCCCTCGACCGGATGTCGAAATTGCTGGCGCCTAGGCCTGAAAAACTTTCCTCGATTTGTGCTTTGATGCCATCTATGGCGGTAAGCATGCCTACGAGGGACATGATCCCGATGGCGACAATGGTGCCCGTGAGCACAGTCCTCAACAAGTGGGATTTGATGGACTGAAGGGCTTCCTTGATGTTTTCAAGTAAATTCATAATGGTTGGTTGTTAGTTTTCAAAAAAACTGCTGCAAAATAGTCGCTAATAATACGAAAAATGCCCGAATGGTTGAGGCACTGCGATCAAATATTGACCAAATACACAATTCAGATCAATGCATACGGTCTCCGCGAATCTCCAGATTTTTGATCACTTCGGCTTCATAGGCCAGCCATTCCTGCCATCGCGCATTTACTTTTTCCTTGTCATGGTACTTTCTTGCCAACTCAATGAAATTGACATAGTGTCCCGCCTCCGACACCATCAGCTCATAGTAGAACTTCTGGAGCTCCTCATCCTGAATATGTTTGGACAAAAGCTTGAAGCGCTCGCAACTCCTCGCCTCGATCAAGGCATTCATCAATAAGTACTCCACCAATTGCTGGCTGCGGCTTCCACCCTTCTTCACAAACTCGGAAAGCTTCACCACATATTCATCCTTCCTTGGCTTGTCAAATTCCAATCCGCGCTTTCTGATTTGCTCCATCACACGCTCAAAATGGTTCCATTCCTCTGCGACTACAGGCGTGAGTGTGTCGACAAGCTCCTGCAGATCGTGGAATTTGACGATCAAAGAAATACAGGAGGAAGCCGCTTTTTGTTCACAATAGGCATGGTCAACAAGGATATCGCCGATGTTCATCTCGGCAATGTTTACCCACCTCGGGTCTGTGGGTAGCTGCAGGTGCAGCATTTTCTGTTTGGTACTTTCCTCCCAACTCATGGTCTCTAGTCAAATAATGGCCAACTGATTCCAACATCGAGGGTTCTTCGCAGTCCCGTGAAATAAGGCGTCACAAAGTATCCCGGCTCGTTCATCATGTTGATGTTGATATGGTTCATACGCAGCAATATCCGTGTCCGGTTGATACGGGCGTTGAGGAAGAAGTCGATCACAGGATAGGCGTAGACATCGAAGAAGTTTTGGATGTGAAACTGCTGGATTGCCGGATTGTAGAAATCGGCGTAGTTATCGCTGCGGTACCTGCCCTCCAAACCGATCTGGACATACAAATTGCCCTTGAACATCTCGGACTGGTAAAACAACCGCGAATTGACGACCCAACTCGGTATCCGGAAATTGTCCGCCCCGTCGCCGGAACGTTGGGTGTAGTATCCTTCGCCCTCAAAGAACAATTTCTGCCTCAAATTGGCGGAAAATTTCAGTCCGGGAATCACCAAAAACGCCTCCCCGGATGCCTGTACCGCCTGCTGCAAAGTATCAAAGAAGACGTAATTATTGACCCTGTTGAGCGTCAGGCTGGGACGTATCCGCAAAAACGGCAGATCCACCTTGAGGATACCTTTGATTTGATCGACGCCGATATTTTCAAAGTCATTTGCCCATCGGTGGTGGTTTCCGGCATAGAGCAGTTGCATGGCGGTAGGACGGTACAGGGCCTTCGTGTAAGATGCCTCCAAAAACGGCGAGACGAACAGTCCACGGAGCCTGAAAGCTTCCGGCAGCAGGTACTCAGCCTCGGCATCAAATCTCCATTTCTCCCCAATCCTGCCGCTCAACATCCCGCCTACGTACACTTCATCTATTTGCTGCGCATTGCCGACATTTGCGGATTCCACCTCCGCACGGCGGTATTTCAAAAAGGCATTGTAATAGAGTGGACCCAAATCCCCCTTGAACCCGACTTCGTTTCTGAGTTCGCGGAACAGGTTTTGGTTTTTGGTACTGTCGGAGGCAATCAGCCGGGGCGGGTTGAAAATGTTGAAAAAGCTCGAGTCAGAGGAATTCAGGTTGGCGGTAAAAAGCACATTTTGGTGTCGCCTGTCAAATACATGGTAGACCTGCCAGCCTTTGACGATTTCGTATTGGTGGTAAAGATGGTAATCGATCCTAAAATCCTGGGCCACCGAATTTTTCAACCAAACCTTGGCATCTTGGTAGGCAAACAGCTCAGATGTCTCATCAAAATCCGGAGACACGATCCCACCTTGCTCTTCCACCACATGTTTCATCCTGGAAAAATTGGCCAAAAGCAGATACTTGCCGTTTTCGCTTTTGTAGCTCGTGTGCATGGAATAGGCATTTTGGACGGCAAGGTGATCGTCACGGCCAGATGGATTGAGCAATTTGGTCGCTCGAATCGTGCTGAGGTTGAAGCCGATGTTCCACCGAGGATTGATATTCCTGGCAAAGACCAAGTCCAGCAGGTTCCGATTTCCCCCTCCAAAGAATGCGTTCATCTGCGTGTAGGGCGACTTGGTATCATAATACCGCATGCTGTCGGGAGACAGGTAGTACAAGTCATACGCATGGAAGCCCGAACTGACCCCAATCGTTCTGGGCACATCGTAGAAAATCGGCTTCGCGGCGCTACCGACGTTGCCAAGGTCCTGGTACATCCAACCTGACTTGGCGACGGGCTCGTAGTAGTGGAAATTGTCCAAAAGGGTATCGACCTCGACTTTTCTTTCGATATTTCTCTTGATATCCTTTTCCAAAAAATAAAGCGAAGTCTTGGGCCCAAACACCATCTTGGTGCTGTCGTCGATCAATTTTTTCCTGCCACCAGCTTCTTCCTTGATCTCCTTACGCTGCGGCAATTGCTGTCCTTCCTGCGGAAAACCGCTCGGCATCCCCGATTGGGGATTGATGGGACGTATCTGACCGTAGAGGTCAAACCCCAGCAAAACGCCGAACAGGAAGATGAAAAGGAAATGCTTAAACCTCACGTATTTTGAGTTTTTCCTCGATACTTTGCTTGACCCTGGATCGCAAGACTTGGGCATCCGCATCGGAAAGTTTGATATTGACAGGCAGCGCAAAAATCGGAATTTCCGCCAAATATTCACGAAATGCAGGGCTTTTAAGTTTTACCGCATCTTTCTCCGTGGTCAAGACCGCAGCACCCCCATGCTTCTCGGACAATTGCTTGAGTGCGGACATATCGCTCTCCCTGTAGGTATAGTGGTCGGGAAAATCCAATACTTCCAGCACCTCAAACCTCCTCCTGGCTTCCGCAAGGAATAGGCTGTTGTCCGCGATGCCAGACAATGCGATCACTTTTTTTGTTTGGATTCCTTGTTCCTGACCGGAAACAACTTTGGGCGACCCATACCCCAAACCCGCAAACAGGACCCTTGCCTTGCTGTAGCGGGAAATTTCCTTGAGGAACCTCTCTTTTTCAGAAACAAGAAGCTCATTTGGGCACTTTGTCACCACGATGATATCCGCCCTCGCCGCCCCCGCGCGCGACTCCCTCAGGGTACCCGCAGGTAATAGGTGATCCTCGAAAAACGGCCCTTGGAAAGTAGTCAGCAGAATCTTCAAATCGCCTAGGATATAGCGGTGTTGGAATGCGTCATCCAAGATCAAAAGCTGCGTTTCAGTCAATTTGGAAAGGATTTCATGTGCGGCATCTACCCGCTTCTCTCCGACGGCGACGTGGATTTTCTCTTTGTATTTGGAGAAAATCTGGAAAGGTTCGTCCCCGATTTGCTCCGGGCCGGTGTCTTGGGAAGCCAGTAAAAACCCCTTGGTCTTTCGGCCATAACCACGGCTGAGGGTCACCGTGCGGTATTGGTCCGCAAAGGATTCGATTAGGAATTCCACCATGGGGGTTTTTCCCGAACCGCCGACATTCAAATTGCCGACAACGACTGTGGGGATGGGAGGATTGAAGGATGCGAATGTTCCCCGATCAAACAATTTGTTGCGTACCTTGGTGACACCATTATATAGAAGTGCAAATGGATATAACCAAGGGGCGTACCAGCGCATGGGGCTTTTTGCTTATTTTTGAACAAAATAACTGAAAAAAGATGGCATATACCGTCCGTGACTTGGTGAATTATCTCGAAACTGTCGCACCTCCCTCCTATCAGGAATCCTATGACAATGCCCAATTGATCACGGGAAATCCGAATGCCGCTGTCTCCAGCGTGCTTTGTACCCTGGATGCGACGGAGGAAGTGGTGGCCGAAGCGGTCCGGCTAGGCTGCAACGTGATTGTCGCACACCACCCGATTGTGTTCAAGGGACTCAAAAGCCTTACCGGCAAAAACTACGTGGAGCGCACGGTCATCGCCGCCATCAAACACGATATTGCGATCTATGCCATCCATACCAACCTCGACCACGTCCGCCACGGGGTAAACAAAAAGATCGCCGACAAAATCGGACTCAGCCATACCCGCATCCTGCAACCCAAAAAGCAAATCCTGTCCAAACTGACCACCTTTGTCCCCCACGAACATGCCGATGCAGTGCTTTCAGCGCTGTTTGATGCTGGGGCGGGAAAGATTGGAGAATACGCAGGTTGTAGCTTCCTGGCCACGGGCACGGGAACCTACACCGCCTCCGCAGCAGCGAATCCGCATTTGGGGGTAAGGGAAAAACCCCACCGTGAACCTGAGACGAGGATTGAGGTTTTGCTTCCTTCTTATTTGGAAAGAAAAGTTTTGGCCGCTTTGCGGAAGGCCCATCCTTATGAGGAAGTGGCTTATTTTCTCCATCAACTGGAAAACGAAAACCAGGAAGTCGGCGCAGGGATGGTCGGCGAATTGCCCGAAGCCATGGAGGAAAGGTCCTTTCTACTCCATCTGAAAAAGGCGATGGAACTTCAGGTGATCAAGCATACGGCATTGACCGGAAAGCCGATCAAAAAAGTGGCAGTTTGCGGCGGTGCGGGGATTTTTCTGCTATCTGCGGCCAAAAGTGCCGGTGCCGACATATTCATCACAGCCGACATCAAATACCACGAATTCTTTGATGCTGAGAATCAACTGATTGTTTGTGATATCGGGCATTACGAGAGCGAAATTTTTACAAAAGAATTACTCAAGGAATTATTGTCCCAAAATTTTCCTAATATTGCACTCTATTTGTCAAAAGTAGTCACAAATCCCATAACATATCTGTAGTACATGGAAAGTACAGTTACTCAGAAGCTTGAAGCCTTATTAAACCTTCAAAAAATAGATTCCAGACTTGACGCGATTTTTAAAGTAAGGGGAGCCCTCCCCGAAGAGGTCCAAGACCTAGAGGATGAGTTAGCCGGATACGAAACAAGACTTCAGAAATTCCAGGTTGATATTGCTGCCTTGGAAGACGACATCAAGCGATTCAAGGAAAATATCAAAGAGTCCGAAAAGCTGATCAAAAAATACCAAGACCAGCAGATGAACGTCAGAAACAACCGGGAGTACGACGCCATCACCAAGGAACTCGAACTGCAGGATTTGGAAATCCAGGTTTCCAAAAAGAAGATCGGGGAATCGCAGATCAAGATTGAAAACAAAAACGTCGAGGTTGCGGCACTTCAGGAGATCGTAAAAGAGCGCCAAAAGGACCTTACCACCAAAAAAGACGAGCTGAAAAACATCGTCAGCGAAAGTGAAAACGACGAAAACAAGCTGAATACCGAAAGGGAAAAGGCTGTAAAGAAAATCGAAGACAGGCTGTACAAATCCTACACCAAGATCCGCGGCAATGCCAAGAATGGCCTCGCTGTCGTGATGGTCAAGCGTGGTGCTTGCGGAGGTTGCTTCAATGTCGTGCCGCCACAGCGTCAGGCTGATATCCGTGAAAAGAAGAAGCTGATTGTCTGCGAACACTGCGGAAGGATTTTCGCCGGTGTCGAGGACGAGATCGAAGAGGATATCACAAAAAAGAAGAGAACCAGAGCCTAACAATACCAAGAAGCCCGAGCAATCGGGCTTTTTTTTTTTGAGTTTAACGGCGGCAAATCTGGGTAGGATTTTTTGTAATCCGGGGGAAAACCCACAACCGGCAAGATGACAAGGCCCAAGCACCATATTTTTTTCCCGACTCCTTATCGAAGCTCTATCAAGCCCAAGGTATGCCCCTGCCAAAAATAGTAGATCGGGTCATACACGGAATATCATCGGGTAATGGTCGGGCGGCGGTCGGGACACGGTAGGAACGCGGTCGGGACGCTGTAGGAAGGCGGTAGGAAGGCGGTCGGGACGAGAACAGGAGATGTACCAAGTACGAAGTACGATGTACCAAGTGTGCATGCCTGATATAGGTTGACAAAAAAACGTCAACCGTATGAAAAAGCGAGCATCAAAATTGGAGATCAGGAGACACAGGTGTTTTTCTGAGGAATTCAAGAAGATTAAGGTTCAG
>NZ_JAKEVZ010000021.1:0-49768 GCF_021491425.1 Mariniradius sediminis
CTGTAGGAATAAGCTTTGAATACTCATTTATCTGTGTTCATCTGTGAAATTAGTGGCTGGTATTTCTTGCCACGAATGACACGGATTTTCACAGATGGAATTATATGATGTAAGAGGATTAATTCATCTCGTTGGAAGCGAAGGATTCAGCAATCTGTAGGAATAAGCTTTGAATACTCATTTATCTGTGTTCATCTGTGAAATTAGTGGCTGGTATTTCTTGCCACGAATGACACGGATTTTCACAGATGGAATTATATGATGTAAGAGGATTAATTCATTTCGTTGGAATCGAAGGATTCAGCAATCTGTAGGTATTAGCTTTGGATACTCGTTTATCTGTGTTCATCTGTGCTATCTGTGGTTCATTATTTTTAACCACAGATGACGCAGATTTTCACAGATGGAATTAAATGATGTAAGAGGTTTGATTCATCTCGTTGGAAACGAATGACTCAGCAATCAGGAGGTATTTCCTTCGGATAACCTTTTATCTGTGTTCATCTGTGCTATCTGTGGTTTATTTATTTTACCACAGATTACGCAGATTTTCACAGATGGGATTTCATTCGTTGGACCCGGATGAACCGGGAATCCGAAGATGCGACGTTCGGATAGCCCGGATATTTTGATTTTGTGGTATTCGACGGGCCACGGTAGTTTGGCCCGAATATTTTTTGCATCTTCCGATAAAGATTGAACGATGCTGGAAAAGGTCTTGGCTTGGCTGAAAGCCCCCATAGTTTTTTTGTTGAAAAAGCCAGTACAGCGCTTTGCCAAGAAGATTTCATCTTCGCCCAATCGCGAGGCGGTTTTCCACAGGCTGTCGGAAATGTACAAGGACATCACCGAGAACCCGCAGCCCAAGGATGGTGCTTTGTATGAGATGAACTTACAGGACAATTCCTTCATCATCTTCTCGGACCTGCACAAGGGCAACCGCAAGCGTCGGGACGAGTTCAGGTTTTCGGAAAAAAACTACCTCGCCGCCCTGGACCATTACGATAAAAAAGGCTCCTACTACATAAACCTCGGCGACAGCGAGGAATTGTGGAAGTTCAACATCTTCTCTATCCTGCAGCACAACAAGGAGACTTTTGAAGCCGAGAAGCGGTTTGTAAAACGCAATGCCTTTTTCAAGGTCTATGGCAACCATGACCTATTTTGGGAGATCGACCCCTTTTCAAAGATGTACCGGTGGCAGGTCTACGAGAAGCCTGTGAATATCTATGGAGCCATCGTTGTGCGGGTGCCTTTTGGGAAGGGGAAATACATCGATGTCTTCTGTACCCATGGCCATCAGGGCGACAAACGCAGCGATGGGAACAAGTTTTCGATTTGGTTTGTGGCCTATATATGGGGTCCGCTGCAGTCTTTTTTGGATATCAATATCAACACGCCTGCGGTCAGCAAGTCGGAAAAGACCCTGCACAACCGCCTGATGTACGAGTGGAGTCAGCAGCAGGACAATGTGGTCCTTGTCACAGGGCATACCCATCAGCCGATATTTCACTCCTACAGCCACTTGCAACATCTGCGGGCGCAGTTGGAGGAGGCAAAGTCCCGACAGGATGTGGATAAAGTCAAGGATTTGGAAGAGCGGATCGAGCGACACCCGAGTCAGTGTACCTTGGGGGTGCAGGATTTACCCAAGTACAAGCCTACCTATTTCAACGTGGGTTGCTGCTGCTACTCGGATGGCAGTATCACGGGGATTGAGATTGCGGATGGATTCGTGCGCTTGGTGAAGTGGCAGGATGAAGGGAAAGGTTCCGAACGGGAGGTCTTGGAGGAATTGCCGCTGAGTGAGATGCGGGAGATGTTTTTGGAAAAAGTGGGGACATGATAAATGATGAATTCTCAATGGGGAATAATGATGAATGTCGAATTTCGAATGTCGAATAATGAACTTCTATGGACCATGGTCGATAGATTCGTGTTCATGGTGAAGTGGAGGGATGAAGGGAAGGGTTCCGAACGGGAGGCTTTGGAGGAATTGCCACTGAGTGAGATGCGGGAGATGTTTTTGGAAAAAGTGGGGGAATGAGGAGTCGATAATGAAGAATGAAAAATTATGAATTCCCAATTGGGAATAATGATGAATGTCGAATTTCCAATGTCGAATAATGAACTTCTATGGACTATCGTCTATTGACTATTCTCCCACTTATCCACATACCTGAATGCCTATGGAAGAGAACTTGATTGAGCGGTTTTACGGGGCCTTCTCGGCTGGAAAGTCAGAAGAAATGGCTGCGTGCTATAGCGATGCCGTGGAATTTGAGGATCCGGCATTTGGAAAGCTAAAGGGTGCGGAAGCCAAGGCCATGTGGCGGATGCTGCTGGAGCGCTCCAAGGGAGATCTGACCGTGACTTTTGGAGATATCCACAAGGAGGGTGATAGGATTTTGGCCAAATGGGAGGCGGTCTACTTTTTCGGACCGAGTCGAAGAAAAGTTATCAACAAGATTCATGCGGAGTTTCGGGTGCAGGAAGGGAAGATTGTCTGGCACCGGGATAGTTTTGATTTGTGGAAATGGTCCCGGATGGCTTTGGGTTGGAAAGGATGGCTGTTGGGCTGGACGCCGCTGATGCGGAAGAAGATCCAGGCACAGTCAAGGGGATTGCTGAAGCGGTATATGGCTGGGTAGGTTCTTGGTACCTACCAATGACAAGAATCCCAACATCAACAGTTCAACCCCTTTGGGGTTGATCCGAAATTGCATCACACGCTACCCCGGGTTGAAACCCGGGGCTATTCAATGTTCAAGCCCCGTTGGGGGTTTGGCTTCTATTGATACTTCCTTTTTGTTAATGCCAAATTTTAAAATCGGAAAGGTAATTTCATTTTCTATTTTGAATGGAATGCTAATAGGCCTGTCAATTCTTTATTTGAGTCCTTAATGTTACTTTCCATTGTTACTTTTTTCTTGACAAAAAAGTAACCAAAAAGTCAAGAAAGTCCGATCCTATCAGCCCGCGAGGCCCTGGCCGGCCCGGCGGACTTTCACTCCTCCGCGCGAACAAATAAAGATTTATAGTCAGTTTTGGAATAATGGTCACCTTATCCAGACTCGTTCCTGTGGGGAAACGATTAACGACTACTTCGCACACGGTTATCCCCATGAAAACTATGTTCCTCATTTTTGTCAACCTGGCGGAGCGGGGGAATAAGGATTGGAGAAGAAAAGGGTGGATAACTAGTACATTCCAATTACAGAAATGATCCGAAAATGGAAAATGTTGATCCCCCGTTTGGGTTTGTTATCATTGATTTTCCGTAAATGGCAACTTATTAGAATCGGAATGACAAAGAATCGCACATTTCAAACTCCTCACCCCGCCTCCTCATTCATCATTCTAAACTTATCATTTTTCATTCAATAATACCTCCCAATCATCGGGTGGTCGACGATGGCCTTGCGGAGGTCGAGGACCTTGACTTCACCGGGGACTTTGTAGGCGATCTTTCCTCCCGGTTCGATCAACAGGGTCAAAGGAAGGCTGCCGTCCCAATCGTTTTTGACCACTTCGATGATGGCATATTTGTCATCCGTATCCATCAGGTAATTCGGTACTGCCGAGTATTTGCTTTTGAGGAATTTCAACACCTTGTCCTCTTGGTCCGGGGCATCCAAGCTGACCGACACGAACCTGAAATCCCTGCCCCCATACATGCGTTGGATTTCGATGAATTCCGGGTACTCGATGACGCAGGGCCCGCACCAGGTAGCCCAAAAGTTGACGAGGAGGAGTTGGTCGGAGTCGTTCTTGAGCAAATCAGCCAATCCGGCTGTGGATAACTTCTGGACCTCGACGGGTTTTTGCTTCCATTCCTCGTTGGTCTTTTTGGTGTACTCGTTTTTCCAGGCCCATTTTGTCGAGCAGCCAAAGGCAGGGGTGATTGACTTATCCACATCGATGGATTCTCCTGCCAGCGTTTTGTCAATGGCCATCCGTAGGTCTTCGGCATTGGCAGTTCCGGGTTTTTCCGAACCATCAATCCGCCCCGAGTAGCTGAGTTTCCTTTCCTTGTCAAATACAAAAACATGTGGCGTCGCGACCGGTCCGTAGGCTAAGGAATACTGGTGCGAGTCGCCGTCGTAGAGGTAAGGGAAATTGTACTTCTTATCCTCAAAGCGAACTTGCATGCTGGCATAGTCGTCGTTGAGGTCGGTATACCCCAACTCTTCGGGCAAAATCCCGATCGGACTGTTCGGGGAAATGGCGACGAAAGCGACTCCTTTTGATTTGTAGTCATTCACGACACTGATAAACCTATCCTCATAGGCCTGTGCTGTTGGACAATGGTTGCAGGTGAAGTTGATAACCAAAACCGAAGCATCCTTGAAGTCGTCGATGCTTACCCAATTGCCCTCGGTGTCGGGGAGTTTGAAGTAGGGGGCCGGGTCGCCGATGGCCAATTTGCCCACGGGCTGTTCGGTCATTTCCTGGGGATTGGGGCTGAAAGCCTTTTCTTCCTCAACGACGGTTGCCTGCTTCTTCTCGCAAGCGAAGCCAAACATCAGGCAGCAGAAGACCCATGTGGATAACTTTGGAGTTTTCATCTTTTTTGTCATTTATTTGACATAGGAGGCATTATTGAGGTAATCAAAGCTTTTGTGAACGCTTTCCACCGGTTCGAAATTGTAGCGTTCCACCTCCACATAGAAGTCCTTCATGCCTTGTTTGTAGGCTGCTTCAAAAATGGGTTTGAAGTCAATCGTACCGCTGGCACCGATTTCCTCTTCGTCCTTGATGTGGAGGACTGGGAACCTTCCTGCATGCTTTTTGAGATAATCCACGGCAGGATGTCCGCCTTTTTGGGACCAATAGACATCCAACTCAAAGCAGACCAATTTGGGATCCGTATTTTCGATCATGTAGTCCATCATGATTCTTCCTTCGATCGGTTCAAATTCCCGGGCATGGTTGTGGAAGCCAAATAGCAAGCCACCGTCTTTGGCTACCTTTCCGACGGCGTTGTAGTAGTCGCACCATACCTGTAGTTCCTGAAGGGTCTTGGGGATGGGCATCGAGGGTTTGATAATGTATTTGGCCCCCATGGCCTTGTGGTCGTCGACGGCCTTTTTCCAAAATTCCATGATTTCCGCCTGCTTGTTGGCGTCGTATTGTGGACCTCCTACGTGGGCACTTTGCAGTTTCATCCCAAGGTTTTCCACATACGATTTGAATTCCAAGGGATCCATGCCATAGACTTTTCCGTCCCGGTAGCTGGCTGTTTCGAGGTGTTTGTAGCCCATGTTGGCCACTTTTTGCAGGGTTTCCTTGGGGTTTTCCCCCATATCCTTTCGGAGGGAATACAGTTGCAGGCCGATGGGTTTTTTGGCGAAGGCCCAAAGGTTAGTGGGTGCCAAAAGGCTTCCTATCGCCAACGCACCCGATATTTTGAGAAAATCTCTTCTGCTGTCCATGATGTGGATAACTTAAAGGGTATAACCGTTTTCGTAATTGTAATGCAATTTGGCGTTTGCCTTTTTGTCCTTGACAAAGGTTTGTTTCACGGGGTCCCAATTGAGTGGACGACCCAATTCATGGGCGATATTGCCAATGGTGCAGACGATAAGTGTGCTGAGTCCCACTTCAACGGGCACGATGGGGTCTTTTCGCTTGACCACCGAATCGATAAAGTCCCAATAGTGCGGTGGATAACCGAGGTTTGGCCTTTCCAAAGTGGGCTTCAACTCGGGATTCGAGGAATCGAAATTGCCACGGGAGACCTTTATCCAACCTTTGTCACCGATAAACTTCACTCCTTGTCTGCCTTCGTCAAAAGGTCCGACGACCATTTCGACACCGTTGGCATACTGGTAGGTCAAGGGCTGACCTTCTTTTCCGGGAATTACGCGTACAGGCCCATTGCGGTCCATGCCGAGGCCCCATTGGGCGATGTCAAACATATGTGCGCCCCAGTCCGTCATGTAACCTCCGCCGGTTTCCTTGTAAGAACGCCATGCGCCCCAGATCTTTTCATTTTGTTCGGGATTGAGGGTGATGGCGGGGTTGAGGGCTTCGTTGTAGTGGATTTTGGGTAATGGTCCAAGCCAAGTTTGCCAGTCCAAACCTTCGGGCAGTGGCTGTTCCGGAAGGTCATAAGGCTTTGGATGTTCGGGTTGCCCGACGTGTACAAGGACTTTTTCGACTTTGCCGATTTGGCCCTTGAGTACCATCCTGGCGGCATGTTGGAAATTGAGGTCGGACCGCTGCTGACTGCCTACTGCCAGAATTGCCCCGTTTTTTCTCACTGCTTTGGCGAGTTCCTGTCCTTCCTTGATGGTCAAGGTGAGCGGTTTTTCGAGGTAGACATCTTTGCCGGCATTGCAGGCGTCGATGGCCATCAGTGCATGCCAATGGTCAGGACTGGCAATGACCACGGCGTCGATATCCTTTCTGGCAAGCAGGTCTCTGTAATTGGCGTAGACATCGACTTGGGGAACGGGTTTGCCGAGGTCTTTGGAGATTTTATCCACACGCAGTTTGAAACGATCCAGTTTGATTTTGTAGACATCAGCTGCGGCTTTGATTTCAACACCCGGAATCCGCATCATGCCATTGAGGATGCCCATGGCTTGTCTGCCGACCCCGATGAAGCCCAAACGCACTGCGTGCATATCCGCTGGGTTGGGCGTTTGAATGGAATGTGGATAAGTCAAATGCGGGAGGAGGGACAGTGCCGAAGCGCCTAAAATTCCCTTGCCCAAAAAGGACCTTCTGGAGAGGGATTTCTTTTCGTTGTTCATATCGGTTTTGGGGTTTATCGTCTTGAAAATCAACAAATAGCCTTTTGAAATAGATTATTTGGCAGTCTAGGAGTATTTGTTTATAATTCTACTCCAATTTAATTGTTGTAAACAATATTCCATTCCATAATTGCTGATTCACTGTGCCAACTTGATAAATGGCGGGATTCAGCATGTGTAAGGTTATGCAGGCAAAACCCAAAATACTGGTCATCGGTAGTTCCAATATGGACTTGGTGATTCAGGCTGACCATTTTCCTAGACCAGGTGAGACGCTTATTGGCGGGAACTTCTCCATGATTTCGGGAGGAAAAGGCGCCAATCAGGCGGTAGCAGCTGCCAGACTGGGCGGTGACGTTGTGTTTTTGGCGCAAGTGGGCAATGACCCTTTTGGTCAGGTGAATTTGGAAAGCTACGAAAGGGAGGGGATTGATACTTCCTTGATTGAAAGGAATCCTGATTTGCCATCCGGCGTGGCTTTGATAACGGTAAGCGAATCTGGAGAAAATACGATCATTGTTGCCCCAGGGGCAAACGCCGGCATGGATGTGGATAACTTGAAAAAGGCAGCCGACAAGTTTGCTTGGGCGGATGTGGTCTTGCTGCAGCTAGAGATTCCCTTGGAAGTGGTGACGGAGGCCGCAAGGATGGCAAAAGCGCAAGGAAAGAAGGTTATCCTTAATCCGGCGCCTGCCCGGGCCCTGCCCGCCGAACTTTTGGAAAATGTGGATATCATCACTCCCAATGAAACGGAGGCGGAATTTCTCACCGGGATTTCCGTTTCGGATATTTCCTCAGCAGCGCTTGCAGCCGCACGAATCAATGCATCCGGCATCCAAAAGGTGATCATTACCTTGGGTGAAAACGGGGCATTTTTGGCTGACGGGAACACAGAAGAGATCATTCCTACGAAAAGGGTCAAAGCCGTGGATACCACTGCAGCAGGCGATACCTTAAATGGTGCCTTGGCGGTTTCCTTAGGACGGGGCGAAAGTATCAACATGGCAGTATCCTTTGCCCTCAAAGCCGCAACCCTTTCTGTGCAGCGTTTGGGTGCACAATCCTCCATTCCCTATTTGTCCGAACTTTAATCCTACCAAAAACCCAAAAGCCATGTTATCCACATCTCGACTCAGTCTAATCATTGCCTGCTTCACTGTTTTTTTCGCCTGTAAATCCCCAACAGCGGAAGAGGCAACCACCCCTACCTATACCGCGGGGCAGGAGATCAAGATGGACAAGAATATCCTTTTGGACAAAATCAAAGGAGGCTGGGCAGGACAGGTGATTGGTTGCACCTACGGTGGACCCACCGAGTTTAGGTTCAACGGCACCATGATTGGGGATGAGGTTCCGATACCTTGGGATGGAGAGCAAATGCTGTGGTGGTATGAAAATGCGCCAGGTCTCTATGATGACGTATACATGGATTTGACTTTTGTGGATATCTTCGAAAAGCACGGCATCGATGCGCCTGATTCCTTGCATGCGCTTGCCTTTGCCAAGGCTGAATACCAACTTTGGCATGCCAACCAAGCAGCCCGCTACAATATTCTTCAGGGAATGATGCCGCCGGCCTCGGGTTTTTGGAAAAACAATCCCCATGCGGACGATATCGATTTTCAAATTGAGGCCGATTTCGCCGGTCTGATGTCTCCGGGTATGATAAACGCGGCAGCGTTGGTAGGCGATAGGATTGGCCATATCATGAATTATGGCGATGGGGTGTATGGGGGGGTGTATGTCGCAGGCATGTATGCTTTGGCGTTTGTCCACAACGATATGGAATATGTCGTGGAGGAAGCGTTGAAGGCGGTGCCAAAGGAAAGTGAATTCCACCAGTGTATTGCGGATGTCATCCGCTGGCATCGACAGTATCCGGATGACTGGAAGCAAACTTGGTTTGAAGTCCAAAAGAAATGGTCCAATGACAAAGGCTGCCCGGATGGTGTTTTCAAGGCTTTCAATATTGATGCGAAGATTAATGCTGCCTATATCGTCATTGGCCTGCTGTATGGAAATGGCGACTATGGGAAGACCATCGACATCAGCACCCGCTGCGGATTGGATTCCGATTGCAACCCCGCCAATGCCGCGGGGATTTTGGGAACGATGATCGGTTATTCACAAATCCCGGATTATTGGAAGCAGGGCTTGGACAAAGTGGAGGATATGGACTTCAAGTATACCAGCATGTCGCTGAACAAGGTATACGAAATCGGCATGGACCATGCGCTGCAAATGGTTGAAAGAAATGGTGGAAAAGTGGAGGGCGATGAGGTCACTATCCTTTATCAAGTTCCGGAAACCCTTCCGCTTGAAGTGGCCTTCGAGGGTCTTTACCCAACCAAAAGAGGAAATATTTTCAAGAATCTTGATCTGGATAATCCCGAAGTCAAGTTTGCAGCCGAAGGAAAAGGTTTGGTTATCACTGGATATGCGGGCAAAGATGCGGGACTACCTGATGCGGAACTGGTGCTCGACGTATATGTGGATAACCAGGTAGTAGAAAGGGTAAAAATGCCCACTGGATTTCAAAATCGCAAACATGAAGTGTTCTGGAATTACGATTTGACGGAAACCGCACATGAGGTCAAATTGGTACTTATCCACATTCCAAAAGGCTACTCCATCCATGTTCAGGAGTACATCACCTATTCCGGAGTACAGCCTCCAAAGCGAACGTATTGATTCAGCCACATTCTGATTCCCAAAGCCATGTACATCATCGAATCCTATTCTCTTGCCGTCGTCTTTTGCATCATCACCATGCTTTGCTGGGGTTCTTGGGCCAATACCCAAAAGCTCGCCGGGAAGGACTGGCGTTTTGAGTTGTTTTACTGGGATTATGTGCTGGGAATTGTGTTGTTGGCTTTGGTATTTGGGCTGACTTTGGGTAGTACCGGGCAGGCCGGTCGTGGTTTCCTCGTCGATTTGGGACAGGCGGAGATCAAAAGCTATGGCTTGGCCCTGTTTGGTGGCGCGCTTTTCAATTTGGCAAATATCCTGATTGTCGCAGCAATTGCCTATGCGGGGATGTCGGTGGCGTTTCCGGTGGGGATTGGTTTGGCTTTGGTCCTTGGTGTCATTGTCAATTACCTTTCCAACCAACAGGGGAATCCGGTTCTCCTTTTTTCGGGAGTCGCTTTGGTCGTAGCGGCTATTGTACTGGATGCGCTGGCCTATCGAAGACTGGCGAGCACAAACCAGAAAAACCCAAGGGTTGGTTTGATGTTGGCCTTGGTGGGTGGGTTCTTGATGTCTTTTTTCTATTGGTTTGTCGCCCAGTCAATGTCTTTGGAGTTTTCCACACCTGAGGTGGGCAAATTCACGCCTTATGGGGCGGTATTCATATTTTCAATCGGGATTCTATTGAGCAATTTTCTCTTCAATACTGTCTTGATGAAAAGGCCGATTGAGGGAAAACCCTTAGTCATGGCTGATTATTTTGCGGGAAAGCTTCCCGTACACATGGTAGGTATTTTGGGTGGAATCATCTGGTGCATCGGTATGTCCTTCAGCATCATCGCAGCCGAAAAGGCGGGGCCCGCAATTTCCTATGGACTTGGACAAGGCGCAACGATGGTGGCGGCGTTTTGGGGCGTATTCATATGGCGGGAGTTTCGTGCTGCGCCCAAGGGAACCAATGGCCTAATCGCGGGGATGTTTGCGCTGTTTATACTTGGTTTGAGTTTGATTGTGTACGCTGGGATGTAGTCTCATAAAGCCATTCCGTTTGGATGGGGAATTGGCGAAAGTCAAAGTTATCCACATCCTTGATCGGCGTTGTTTTTCGATCGTTAACTCGGTGGTTGAATCAATTTATTGCTAGCATGAAAACGCGGGAATTCATTCTTTTTTGTTCGTTGGTCGTCTTTGGGTCTTGTGGATTTTCGAGCCAGGAAAAGTCCGAGTCCAAACCCCAGAAAATGAGGACCGTCATCCTTACCGATATGACGCATGACGACGGAAATTCGCTCATTCGGTACTTGTATTATTCCTCTCTTTTTGATCTTGAGGGGCTGATTGTGACCAATCAGCTGCCTGATTACAAGTACAACGAATCAGGGCCTTGGGACAAGGCGATGGGAATTTTGTCTGCCTACAAGGAGGAGTTGCCGCAATTGAGAAAACACGATCCTGATCTCCCTGATGCCGAACAATTGCTCGCCGTGACCAAGCGTGGACGTGGGAACATACCCATCATTTGGTTGACAAACACGCTGTATTTCTCCAACAATATCGCTGACAGGTATGTCACGAGTGAATGGGATTCGGTGTATTTCCATGATTGGATTGGGGAAGGCCTTAATCCACAGGGTGATTCCAAGGACTCCGAGGGGAGTGATTGGTTGGTGGGTGTTTTCGAAAAAGACGATGACCGGCCGATTTACGTACAGGCATGGGGAGGCACCATCACATTTGTACAGGCGTTGCACAGGTATCGGCAAAAACATGGGGAGGAAAAGTTTCGACAGTTGCTTCCGAAGATCCATTTGTTTGGCATCCTCTTTCAGGACATTTCATTTGAGTATTTTGCTGATTTCGAAAAAATGAAGGAATTCACTTGTGCCGATTTTGGCACCGCCATTCCGACTTATCAACAGGACCCTGTAGACTTGGGGATGGTGTTATATGACAACGGACATTTTTGGCATTATGTGTTTTCAAGGGATTCTACCTGGCAAAAACCGATGAAGGCAGAGGAGGTACGCGGACATGGACCAATGTCCGAGTTGTACGATAATGGCGGTGAAGGGGATACCCCGGCATTTTTGTTTTTGCTCAGTGCGGCTTTGGGACTCAATGACCCGGCAGACCCTACGCAGGGTAGTTGGGGAAGTTTGTTCAAGCCCATGGGAACGGAATTTCCGGGCACTTATTTCAGCACCTGTGATGTGGATAAGTATGAATTGGTGAGGTGGGCCCCTGCAGCAAGGAATAGTTTTTTGAATCGCCTGCAGTGGTCTGTACGCTCACCGGCCGAGGTGAACCATGAACCAATAGCCTCGGTCAACGGGGATGCTTCTGCCAGTATCCTGTATCTCCAAGTGAAGCCTGGCGAAAAAGTCCATTTGGATGCTTCGGGTTCAAGTGACCCCGATGGGGACGCAATTTCATTTCACTGGTGGAGGTATCAGCCCGCCGACAACTATCCTGGCAATGTGGAAATCATCGATCCTGCCGCTTCGGCCATCACCTTGCAGATTCCACAAGATATTGGAGACCGAGTTATCCACATCGTGCTGACGGTTGAGGACAAAGGTGCGCCTGCCCTGCAGCGGTACAAGCGGGTAATCATCAAGGCCGGATGAAAGTATTTTCGTGATAGTCTGGCAAAGGTGTTCTTTGCGGAAAATGCGGTAATGCATCTGGTAGTCATGCCCTCTTAATAACCTCCGACTGTTAGAGGACCTTCGGCGGCACTATTTTTATTTAAATTGATTCTAAATAAAAACAAAAACATTGATATCTTTGCCATCATTGAAACCGAGGAATCATGACGATTCAACAGTTGGAATATATCATCGCCGTGGATAAGTATCGGCATTTCGGCCATGCGGCTGAATCATGCTTTGTGACGCAGCCTACGCTGAGTGCCCAAGTGAACAAATTGGAGCGGGAATTGGATGTGATATTGTTTGACAGGTCCAAGATGCCGGTGATTCCTACCGAGATTGGCACTCAAATCATCGAGCAGGCCAAACGCGTCGTTTCTGAAAGCAAGGGCATCATGGAGTTGGTAGCGCAGCTGAAGGGGGACGTCAGTGGGGTTATCAAATTGGGTATCATACCGACTTTAGCACCCTATCTTTTACACAGGTTTATCAAGTCATTTTTGGAAAAGTATCCACACGTGAAGCTTCAAGTCGAAGAGACGGTCACCGAGGAAATTGTGCGAAAGCTGAAAAACGACGAGTTGGACTTGGGGATTGTGGCGACACCTTTGGAGGAACCGGGCATTGTGGAAAAGCCGATGTTCTACGAGAAGTTTTTGGTGTACCTCTCCGAACACCATCCGCTTTCCAGCAAGTCCAAGATCAGTCCTAAGGATTTGGAATCCGACGATATGTGGATGCTGCAGCAGGGTCATTGTTTTCGCGATCAAGTTCTGAACCTTTGCAACCAATCCAAATTTCAGCGCATGAACTTTCACTATGAAAGTGGCTCGCTCGAAGGCCTCAGAAACATGGTCAACCAGTACAAAGGAATAACCTTGCTTCCAGAGTTATCCACATTGTCCATGGATGAAGAGGAAAAGAAGCGACTTAGGCCATTTGAGGGGGAGGTACCCATGCGCGAGATCAGTATCGTCTTGACCAGAAGCTTTTTGAAGCGGAAGCTCGTCGAACTGCTTTACCACGAGATTTGCAATGCTATTCCACAAGCTATGACGTCGAAGGCACACGGCAAGGTGGTGAGGTTTAAGTGAGGTTTTGAACCAAGTACGAAGTACAAAGTAAAAAGGCGGGTGTGGAAAAGCTGCCGGCGGTTTCGTCTCTTTACATGCCCCATGAAGATTCTATCGACGATCGTGCCTGCCAAACCGCCTTACAGCACCCAATGAACCAATCAAATTGCTCTGTAACGAAGTAACTTTTTAACCTTCCAAACCTTTTAACTCAATAACCCAATAACTTTGTAACCCAATAACCTTCCAATTTCCCCATGTCCTCCCATCATTTTGTCAAGGAAAATCAAGAGCCGGCTTTGTTGATATTGGAGACCGAAGACCTGTCATTTGAGACAGTAGCACCCCTGTTGGAATGGGTGCCCACCGTGTTGGTAAGTCAAACTGAGGTTTGGACAGTGATTTCTTGGGGGATCAAAATCGATGTCATCTTGGCTGACTTGGACTTCCAAAGGGCAAATTTTCATTTATTGGAAGAGCAATATCCCGTGAAGTTCCTTGGGGTGCAGCAGGGTAAATATTTCCAAGAGGGCCTTCAATATCTCGTTGCAACCAAGCATTATGCTGTCAACATTATCGGCTTGGCGCCTTGGGAGTTTGAAGTTTTTCCCAGTAAGGAGCTAGGTTTGGATATCGTATTGTGGAAAAATGGCATTCGGTATTTTCCCATTGCAGGAGGACGCTTCAGGAAATGGTTTCCGAAAGGAGAAATCAGGGTCTATGCGTCGGAAGAATCCCTATTTTCCTTTGGCTTCGGCGGGAAGTTATCCACATTGCAAGTCGTTGG
The DNA here is from genome assembly GCF_021491425.1 of Mariniradius sediminis. Lineage (NCBI taxonomy): Bacteria > Pseudomonadati > Bacteroidota > Cytophagia > Cytophagales > Cyclobacteriaceae > Mariniradius > Mariniradius sediminis. The sequence continues at coordinate 13,961 of NZ_JAKEVZ010000021.1, forward strand.
GGAGGTGGTTTTCCCAACCCAGGAAGGCTCTTTGGAAATTTTGGCCCCCTGCCCTTTTTGGATTGGAGAAAAAATATAAAATGGATTTTTGATAGGTTATCCACAATGGTGTGGCTTTTTCCCAATAAAAAAGGGCCCCTTAATTGTTTGTTGGAAGGAGAAAGCTAACCAGAGTGCCTTTGTTGTCACTTTCAAGCTGTACTTGAATCCCTAAAAAAAGGGCGATCTTATGCATTAGCAGCAATCCAAAGCCTGAGCGGTCGTTTTGCGCATCCTTCAAAAAGACGGTTCCGCTTTGGATTTGCTCCATGATTTCTTTCGGGATGCCAGGCCCCTGATCGGAAATTTGTATTTCGAGATGACCTGATTTTTGCAGTAGTCTCATATCGATTCTGGTGCTTTCACCTGCATACTTCAATGCGTTGGTCAGGGCATTTTGAATCATGATACGAAAAAGCGATACATTGCTTGGCCCCCACACATGCTTTCCTGCGGCGTGGAATTGGAGCTTGATTTTTTTCTCCTCCGCAGCGATTTCCCATTCTTCGTGGATATCAGCCAATAACTTATCCACATGGATCGTCTCATCTTTGACAAATTGGGCATTGTTGACCTTGGAAATCAAAAGCAGGGAATTCACCACCTTCTTCATTTCCTGTACAGTACTTTGCATATCCATGAGCTTTTGCATCTGCGATTCGCTCAAATCCGGCGCAGCAAAGAATACTTCAATTTTGGATTGCAATACCGAAATCGGGGTCTTGAGTTCATGGGAAGCATGGGATATAAACTCCCTTTCTTGGTTGAAGGCTTTTTGGATTCGCTTCATCATATCGCCGATCGCATCGTCCAACACCCGGAACTCAGCGGTATTGGTAGATAAGGGTTGATGGGAAAACTGCTGCGGTTCCTTGATTTGGGATAGCTTTTCGCTCACCAAACGCAATAGCGGCTTCATGATCCACTTGTTGAAAGCGGCATCCAGAAAAATCGTGAGCACCAGAAATCCAAAAACAGTGAAGTATAGGATTCTGAAGACGATCGATTCGATATCTTGGATCGTTTGCAAGCTTCTCCCGATCTCAAGGAGGTAAAATTCTTCCTCAAACTCGAACATGAAGGAACTTACGCGGTAGGTCACGGCCACATTGTCCAATATCCGATCTTCTGTATAGATCGAGTCGAGATAGAAAGGTTCGGAGATTTTTTCGAGCAGGATGTATTCTTCCTTCAGGATATTGTAGCTGCCAAAACCATCTTCGCCGCTCCCATCTTCAAAGAAATTGACCATGCCTTCTTCCCTGATGATATCCAAGACCTGTTCGCGCTTCGACAAGAGCTGCTTGTCGGTGTTTCGCAGGGCATAGTATTGGAGGATCTTTGGTGCTGCAACGATGAATAGCAATAAAATCAATCCTTTTCCCAAAAGATTGAACAAAAGCATCTTTGTGCTGAGGCGCATCATTGGGCTTTGATTTTGTATCCGATGCCGCGGATCGTTTCCAACCAAGAGACATCCCCAAATTCTCCGAGCTTTTTACGGATGTTTTTGATATGCACATCGATAAAATTGGATTGGTAATCATCCTCTATATGATCACCCCAAAGGTGTTCTGATAGCTGGTAGCGGTTGATGACGCGGTTTTTGTGGAGGATAAGAAAATGCAGCACGTTGAATTCCTTCTTTGTGAGATTGATTTCCGATTCTCCAAAAATGACTTTTCGGCTCCCCAAATCCAATTTAAAGGAGCCAATATTGATTTCTTCACGATTCCAGCCGCTTTTTCGTCGGAGGATGGCAGCCATGCGGGCTTTCAGTTCCAAGAGGGAAAAAGGTTTTGCGAGGTAGTCGTCGGCACCCTTTTCCAGACCCAAAACACGGTCGTTGACTTCGGTCCTTGCGGTCAGGATAATGGTTACGGCGTGTGGTTGGGCCTTCTGGATTTCCGACAACAGCCCCATGCCATCGCCGTCGGGCAATCCCAGGTCAAGAAGGATAAAATCGTAGGTATTGATTGCGATGTTTTCCGATGCATCAGCGTGCCGTTCGCTGTGGTCCACAATGTATCCTTCGTCCCGCAGGAAGGCCTTGATTTCCTTGGCCAGCTGTTTTTCGTCTTCAATTAGGAGAATTCTCATTTCTTTCTTTGAATGGGTATTGCATGGGAAAGTCCCAGGGAAAAGACAAATCGATTTTCCGAATTGTCAAATTCGGCAGTATTCATGGGCATTACGTATCTGGTTTCGAATTCGAGGTCCCAGCCCCCAATTCCAAAAACCAGAGGCATGCTGGCTTCAGCGCTCAGCAACTTGAATTTGCTGAATTCATGCGAAGTAAAATTGCTTTCCTCAAATCCGCCCATCCAATAAAATTGACTTGTGCCTGCAAGTAGCTCGAAGGTCGGTTCAAAGGAAACCATGACGGCTTTGAACAATTTTTGGTCAAATTGGAAATACCTGGAATGTGTCATGCTGGCGAAAAAATCGGGATGTTCATTGAATAAGCCCTGTACTTGGAAGGTCGAATAAAGAACATTCCAGTCCAAGCCAAAGGTGGTTTGCAACAATCCCAAGTTTTGGATGCCGATCACTTCGCTCATATCCGTCACGAAGTATTGGCTATAGCTGAGGTGTACGTCTGTCTTTTTTCCCAGTTCCTTGGCATAGCCCAAAGTGGCAGCATATTGAAAAGGGACCTCGGTTTGAAGGAATTTGAATGCCCCCAGATTCATGTACAAGCCACCGTCCAACATGTACATTGCATCGAAGTTGATGAAGGGAATGGTTTGTCCGAAATCCCTACCGAGGAAGGTGAACGCGTTTTGGTATTTTCCGCTGAGGATGATGAAACCAGTTTTTGGGTAGTTTTCCTCCGTATACGATGAATCGGATTCCTGTGCCAGGACTTTTTCCGACACAAGGGACAATACGATTGAGATAACTAGAAAAACTCTTTTCTTCATTTGTATCCACGATTTCAAATGTGGAAAAAAACTCAAGTGATTAAGCTACGCGCCCATCAAATCCGGGCCCCTGGACGGCGAATGGGTCTGATTGGTCTATTGGGAAGAGGTCTGTTGGGCCTTACGACCGGCACGGAAGGCCTTGCCGCAGGAACTCTCAAGTTGGGACGATTGCCGGCGTTGGGTCGCTCGATACGATTTTGGCGCATTTGGTTGGCAATCGACTTTCCCTGTTTGGCATTTCCAGTTGTTTCCACATGTCCATTTGCACCTTGTGCAGGCGGGGTCTGTAGGGAACTTCTACGGGCTGCACTAGAAATACTCACTCCGCGTTGTCTTGGCCCTGCCGGCGTCGCTGACGAAGGCGTGTTTCCGACGACAGGATCCGACTTTCTTTCGATCACCGGAATCTTGGGATCTTTGCCTCCCTGTGTCTGTGCCACGAGACTTACGGTGGAGAAGAAAAGAAAGGTTACCAAAAGCAGGGTTTTCATGGGTTTTTTGGATAATGATACCGTAAAGCACGCAATGGAACATGAAGAATTGATGAAGTTACCTTCATCGAATTCAAATGTTTCCGGGGGATACTCCCTTTACCATCCGTTCTTTGCCGTTGATATCGGACTTTTTTTCGACTTCTGCATATCCGAGACCTTTCAGCAATTGGCAGACTTCCTCCGCTTTGGTTTCATTCGTTTCGAAATAGAGACTTCCTCCGGTACGAAGGGCCTGTTTCGCTTTTTGCGCAATGATGCGATAAAAAAGCAAGGGATCCTCATCTTCGACAAAAAGGGCTAAATGCGGTTCGTGATCCAAGACATTCGGAAGCATTTGGTCTTTTTCTGATGCGAGCACGTATGGCGGATTGCTTACGACAATATCCAAATCAGACAAGCCAATGGGTTCACTGAGAATATCTTTATGTATAAACTGCACGTTGGCACCGAGAAGGCGGTTGTTTTTTTTGGCTACCTCCAAAGCATCCGCACTAATATCCATTCCATAGACATTCGCGTTTTTCATCTCTAAATCTAGCGTGATGGGAATGCATCCCGAACCCGTTCCAACATCCAATATCTTTGGATTGGGTGATTTGTTTTCTTGCAAAATCCAATGTACCAACTCCTCCGTCTCGTTTCTGGGAATGAGGACCGAGGGATCGACGATGAATTCCCTGCCATAGAAGGGCGCCTTTCCGAGAATGTATTGGATCGGTTTGTTCAATAACAACTGGCGAAACGCCTCACTGAGGCTATCTGGAATACTTTCGATTTGGATTTCACTCGCCAAATCAGATTTTTTTAATCCCAAATTTTCCTCAAAGAGCCATGATACGAGGCTTTCGGCTTCTGGCTTTGGGTAACTTTCGGAAAGTTGATTGACAAACTCGAAAAAGATATCCTTCGCTTTCTTCATGTAGTTGGAAGTCTGATGGTTTTGCGAAGTTAGGTTGGCAACGCACCAAAAAGAAGGGATTTGTCTTCCGGCTACAAACAAAAAAGGGGCACACATGGCGCCCCTTTTTGATGTCTCATTTATTTTTCTACAATTTCCATCATCATTCTTTCCTCCAAGCCAGAAAGGGAGACTGTTTTTTTGACAAGCAGAAAGTTTCCCAACACCAGTGCATCCAGGCCATTGGAATAGAAACAGCGGATCGCATCTTTGGGTGATTCGACGACTGGTTCACCTTGAATGTTGAAGCTTGTATTGAGTACGACTGGAACGCCAGTCTTTTTGCCGAGTTTCTCGATGACTTCATAGTACCGCGGATGCATTTCCTTGCGCACAGTCTGTACGCGCGCGCTGCCGTCCACGTGGGTGATGGCGGGAATGACGGATTGCTGTTCCGGCAATACATTGCAAACCTTCAACATGAATGGCGCTTCGACTTCCAGGTCAAAGAATTCATTTTTCGCTTCTACAATTACAGAAGGAGCGAAAGGCCTGTATGCTTCCCGGAATTTGATTTCGGAATTGATCTTGGCCTTCATATCCGGGAATGCCGGATTGGCCAAGATGCTTCGGCTTCCCAAAGCCCGCGGCCCAATTTCCATCGGACCTTGGAACCATCCGATGATTTTACCCTGCTCTAGCAACGTAGCTGCTACTTCACAGATATCCTCGTGTTCCGTGTAGGTGAGTTTGCAGGATTTCAGCACTTTTTCGATTTCGGCATTGCTGTATTCCGTGCCGATGTAAGGATTCAGGTGTACGAATTTCCTTGGCTGCTTGAGCATACCATTGTACAGATAAAATGCTGCGCCGATCGCCGTTCCGTTGTCCCCAGCAGCCGGCATGACGTAGACATCTTTGAATTTGCTTTCGCGCACGATTCTCCCATTCATGACGCTGTTGAGGGAAACACCTCCGGATATGACAAGATAGTCCGCATTGGTCTTTTCATGCAGGATTTCGCAGATCTGAAGTACTTTGTCTTCCAGCACTTTCTGAAATGCCGCCGCCACGTCCATGTGGTATTTTTCAAATTCCTCGCCGTGCTTTCTCGGTCTACCAAATGTTTGGATGAACTTGGGAGAGAGGTGGGAATCGGCACCTGACTGCATTTTTTGGAAGTTGAAGTAGCTGAGGTCCAGCGTGACTTCACCTTTTGCGTTGACGTGGACGATTTTCTCTACGATATCGTAGAATACCTTTGGATCTCCCATCGGTGCAAGGCCCATTGTTTTCCCTTCGTCGTAATTCGTCCGAAACCCACAGAATTGGGTTACGGCTTCGTAGAATGAACCCAAAGAATGTGGGAAAAATGTCTCGCCAAACTGTTCTATGCGATTTCCATCGCCATATCCCAAAAAGGTACAACCCCATTCGCCCGAGCCGTCAAGGCCCAACAATGCGGCCTTTTTGTAAGGTGAGACCATAAATGATCCTGGCGCATGGCTGAAATGATGTGGGATGAAATGCACCTTTGGACCGATGTTTTCCGATTCATAGATTCCCTTGTACCAGCGCCAAAACTGCTTTTGCCTGCGGTAGGCATGTACAAATTCGTGGCTGACCAAATAGCGCAGGCTTGTTGGATTACTCAATCCGTACCTGATCTTTTTGCCGATATACAGATCAGGTTTGATCGATACGGCGATGTGGTCAATGTCTTTGAAGCTGAGGTTTGCCATTTTTAGGCAACGCTCGATAGCCAATTGCGGAAAAAGCTTGGTGTGTTTGTCGCGGTTCAATCGTTCTTCTTCGATTGCCGCCACCAATCTGCCGTCTACCACGATACAGGCTGTGGAATCGTGGAAATAGTAGTTCAATCCTAAAATAACCATAATAGAAAATTGGGTGAGTTGGGTGACTTACCGATGTAATTAAACATGTTTCGGGTTTGAAAATTACCAATTAAAATTATTTATGTTCAATTTTTTCGAAATATTTTTTCGTTGTCAAAAAAGCGAAAAAAACATTCAATAAATTGTCGCATATCTGGCATCAACATGCGTCTTATTGAAGTAAATCTACAACTATGAAAACCAAATCTTTCATTATCGCTTTGTTTGCCTTGCTCATGATGTCGTTCCAATGCGAAGAACAAAATCCCACGGATGAGGTATTGGCCGATTGTATTGACCCCGAAATGGTCCGAAAGGATATGGCCTGCATCATGATATATGACCCGGTTTGCGGCTGTGACGGAAAGACTTACGGAAATTCCTGTATTGCCGGAATCAGCGGGGTGAAATCTTTTGAAAAAGGAGAGTGTCCAAAGTAGGCATCACCTGATAATCCTGAAATCGGAATATTCTCTTACCTTACCTTCACTGATTTGAATTTTGTCGACAGAGGCCCTTTCGGGGCCTTTTTTCATCCATTCCAGCATCGTCGAGATGTGTGCTTCATCGCCTTCCAATTCTGCAGAAACTGATCCGTCAGGCTCATTTTTGACCCAACCGGTAACGTTGAATTCTAGGGCTTTCGCCAAAGTGCTTTGACGGAAATATACCCCTTGCACTTTTCCAAAAACGCGCACGCTTTTATTGATCTTCATACCATTTTTCGTCGAATGTGGCTTTCACTTCGACATTGGCTGTAAGGACTCGGTATACCATCCATATCACGAATGCCGGCGATATAGAGAAGATGAACATGATGATCGCGGCATTGATTCCTGCGAGAATGGCGGTCACATACACGATCAAGACCGCGGTAGTCATGTAAACGGGAAATAGGTAGGAGTTCATGTTTGAATAGTTTTTTTCAAAAACAAAGCAAAGCTCCCATTTGTTGCCCGAGGGCGTTAATTTGTGTCGGAAAATGAAATAAATCGGCCTACTGTTCCATTATTAAACCCCTGAAAATCATTTATCTAGGCTGAGCGAGTTTCGTTTGTTGGATTCATCCATTTAGTTGCGAGATTATAGCCAAGCGAAAGGACAATTGCACCGGTAAACAAACCGATGATCCCAGAAAGAATAAATCCTCCGATAGCACCGATAAAAATGACCAACATCGGTACCGGAGCGCCTTTACCCATGACGATAGGCTTTAAGACATTGTCCGAGGCACCCACCAAGAGCATCCAGATTGTCAGCAAGATGGCAGTGGTGGTATCTGCCGCGCCCCAGATATAGACGATCACGCCAATGGAGATCGGCAAAATCCCAACCTGGATGATGGCTAGTATAAGACAAAGTGCGATCCAAATTCCAGCAAAGGGAATCCCCGCCAAGACAATTCCGAAACCTGCCAGGATTGTCTGTAGTAAAGCCACACCCAAGATTCCTTTTGCCACGTTTCTTACTGTAATTTCGGCGTTTTCGGCCATTTTCTCACCGTTTTTTCCGGCAAGCGCGACCGCAATATTTCGAAGAGCGGCGCCACTTTCCTTCGAATAGGCAAGCAGTACTCCGCTGATGATAATCGATGCTGCAAAAAACAGAATACCAGTTGCCGCACTTTTGATTAGGCCAAAAAACTTGAGCAACACAGGTCTCAATTCTTCTTGGTGATTGGAGACGGTAGCAGACAGGCTGGAGGAGGCTTCTGTCCATAGCCCATAGACTTTATTGCCCACGATGGGCCATGAAGCTACTTTTTCTGGCGGTGGAGGGACATGCAATTCTCCTGCACGAAATTCTTCCACCAGTTCCTTGAATTCCCCAGCCGTGGCTGTCAATATCCATACGCCAGGACCGATTATCGCTACTAAAAGAAAAATGGTAATGATCGTGGCAGAAAGCGCATTTCGGTTGTTCAGTTTCCGTTTGAGTGTCTCGTGCAGTGGGAAAAGTGTCGTGGAAAGTACCGCGGCCCATACGAGGATGGAAATAAATGGCTGGATTATATAAAAACACCAAACCAGAAGCAGGGCCAAGGCCAGCAATTGGATGGCGTAATGAAAGACAGGATCGATTCCGGGCCTTTGCGAAGTTGACTGATCTTTGGAGGACATAGGAGGCTGGTTGATTTATGAAATTTACTCGATAAATACTCTGTGTTAAAATTTTGGACATAAAATATTGAGGTCGACAACGTTCATTTTTTGCTTGTTAAGATTTTGCTGGGGTTTGGTTTTGCTTGGCCCTACATTTTCCGAAGAATATGTTGCCAAAGCAATTTTCCGGTATGAAGGAGTCGTTTGGATACTACCTGATAGCGAAATTGTTTGTGAAAAAATGTACCCAAACTTTCGTGTGGCGATAATAGTTTGTCGATTTTGATAAAAACAAAATTGTTTTCAAACCAGCTTCACCAAGTTTTTGTTAGACCATATCATGAAGGGATTCCGCTTTACCAAATACGAACCAATCCAAGACCCGGAGAAGAGCACGTTTGAGAACCTGCTCAACATTTTCCTGCAATTGGTGACCATGACCGGCGGGGATGTGGCAGAAGCTTTGTCTTGGCTAACCAACCTTGACAAACGCTACAATATGACCAACCCAGGGTATGGCATCGGGGATTTTATCGAAGACCTCAAGACCAAGGGCTATATCACCGAGGAAAACCAAAAGGGGGAAATCAAAATCACCGGTAAATCAGAGCAAACGATCCGGAAAAATGCCTTGGAGGAGATTTTTGGAAAACTGAAGCGAGCGAAAGGCGGACAACACCGGACCGTGCACTCGGGGCAAGGGGAAGAAAAAGGAACCGATCGTAGGCCCTACGCTTTTGGAGACAATATCGACCAAATCGCGCTGACCGATTCGATCAGAAATGCACAGATCAACCATGGGTTTGCGAGTGATTACCTTCTAACGGAAGATGATTTGGAAGTGGTGGAGAACGAGTTTCGTTCACAGACATCGACGGTGCTGATGATTGACATTTCCCATTCGATGATTCTGTATGGCGAAGACCGCATCACGCCGGCGAAGAAGGTTGCGATGGCATTGGCGGAACTGATCAAAACCCGCTATCCAAAAGATACCTTGGATGTGATTGTTTTTGGCAACGATGCTTGGCAGATTGAGATTAAGGACCTTCCCTACCTGCAAGTTGGCCCCTACCATACCAATACGGTCGCTGGACTGGAACTTGCAATGGACCTGCTTCGGAGACGAAAAAACCCCAACAAGCAGATTTTCATGATCACCGATGGCAAGCCCACCTGCCTCAAGGTAGGGATCAAATATTACAAAAATGCATTCGGGATAGACAGCAAAATCCTCAATGAGACACTGAAGTTGGCCGCACAATGCCGGAAGCTGAAGATTCCCGTGACCACCTTCATGATTGCCTCCGACCCCTATTTGAAAGAATTTGTAAAGGAGTTTACCAAAGTCAACAACGGCAACGCCTACTACAGCAGCCTGAAGGGATTGGGGGATTTGATTTTTGAAGACTATCGAAGAAACAGAACCAAAAAGTTTTAACCTATGGACTACCACAGCCTCAATGGCAAGGATTTATTGAAGATAAAAACCCTTGGTGAACTCAAGGCGGCGGGATACCAAGCCCGTTCTATCAAGGAGGAATTGAGACAGAACCTGATCAAAAAGATTTCCGCCAAGGAAAATGTCTTTGAAGGTATTTGGGGATATGAGGATACCGTAATTCCGGATATCGAGAGAGCGATCCTTTCCCGGCATAACATCAATCTCCTCGGCTTACGCGGTCAGGCAAAGACCCGTATTGCGCGCTTGATGACCCATCTTTTGGACGAATATGTGCCCGTGGTGGAGGGTTCCGAGCTCAACGACGACCCGTTGGCACCACTTTCCAGTTATGCAAAAGAATTGATTGCAGCCAAGGGTGACCATACGCCGATTCATTGGTGGCACCGGGATGATCGCTACACGGAGAAGTTGGCAACGCCTGATGTTTCTGTCGCCGACCTGATAGGAGATGTAGACCCGATCAAAGCTGCGACCATGAAGCTTTCTTACAACGATGAGCGGGTAATCCACTATGGCTTGGTGCCACGTTCACACCGTTCCATTTTCGTGATCAACGAATTGCCCGATCTTCAGGCGCGGATACAGGTTGCCTTGTTCAACATCCTGCAGGAAGGCGACATCCAAATCCGCGGTTTCAAGCTTCGGTTGCCACTGGATATTCAATTTGTGTTCACTGCCAATCCGGAAGATTACACCAACCGCGGATCGATTGTCACGCCACTCAAAGACCGGATCGAAAGCCAAATCATCACCCATTACCCAAAAACCATCGAAATCGGCAAAAAAATCACCGCACAGGAAGCCAATTTGGAAGGTAAGCCCGTGTCCAAAATCCATGTGCCTGAGCTCATGAAGGACCTGATAGAGCAGATTGCGGTGGAGGCCAGGAAGAGTGAATATGTGGATGAAAAAAGCGGCGTTTCCGCCCGTTTGACCATTTCGGCCTATGAAAATCTCATTTCTTCGGCCGAAAGGAGACTCTACCTGAATGGGGAACAGAACACCGTCGTCCGCGTTTCGGATTTGATCGGAGTTATTCCGGCAATAACGGGAAAGGTGGAATTGGTCTATGAAGGCGAACAGGAAGGTGCCGGACTCGTGGCATACAATCTGATCGGGAAAGCGATACGTACTTTGTTTGTGGAATACTTTCCTTCGCCCGAACAAAAGAAAAAGGAGAAGCAAGGCAATCCATATGTAATGCCATTGGCATGGTTCGGTGAAGGAAATAGTCTTGATATCTTGGCTTCACAATCCGACAAAAACTACAAATCGCTGCTGCACCAAGTACCCGGTCTCGAATCCATTGTGACTAGGACCATCCAAAATTTACCCGAACGAGAAAAGGAATTCTATATGGAATTTTTGCTCCATGGATTGGCGGAATACAGCCAATTGAGCAAAAAGCTGTTGGATACCGGATTGCAGTTTAAGGATCTTTTCTCCAGCATGTTTGACATGGGAAAAGGTGATGAGGAGGATTTTGAAGAAGATGACATGTAATCTGTATCATTGATGTTTTGCTCCAATTTCGATATAGGATGAAGGAATTTTGGAACCAGCGTTACCGGGAGAAGGAATTTGCCTATGGCATTGAGCCCAATGAATTCCTGAAGGAGCAACTCGCACAATTGCCGCCAGGAAGGATTTTGTTTCCAGGAGAGGGCGAAGGACGAAACGCCGTCTACGCTGCCCAGTTGGGCTGGCAGGTCAATGCTTTTGACTGGAGCGAAGAGGCAAAAAATAAAGCGATTAGGTTGGCAGAAAGATTTGGTGTGTTGATTGACTATCAAGTTGGTGAATTTGAACACATCGATCTACCAGCGTCAGCATATGATGCTGTTTCATTGGTGTTTGTACATTTTCCTGCCGATAAAAGAAGGCTATTCCATCGACGTCTCCTTCAGAGTTTGAAGCCCGGTGGAACCCTCATCTTAGAGGGCTTCAGTAAGGAACATATTCGCTGGAACAGCCAAAACGAGCGGGTTGGTGGGCCAAAAGATCCTACTATGTTGTTTTCTATCGATGAACTTCAAGACGATTTTGCAGGACTGGGGATTAGCGTTTTGGAGGAAAAAGAAGTCGAATTGAACGAAGGATTGTTCCACGTAGGCACAGCCGCTGTAATCCGGCTAGTTGGGAAAAAGAATTAGATTTTTTTGTTTTTCTGGGCACTTATTGTGGTAAAAATCATTCTTTTTGCCCATTTATAACCCTAACTTTAAGATACTAAATCCAAAAAGGCCATGAGCAAGTTTGAAGAAGTACTCAAAAAATACTGGGGAATATTTCAGGACGAGAAGATGTATTTTGAGAATGATGTTCGGAATTGGGAACTCTTCCAGGACATTCCCAAAAACAACAATATTGAGGACATCATCACCAAAGTATCAGCTATCAATGATGGAGATGTCAGGCGCTATAGCGGCGTTAAGGAAGTTTCGGATCATATCCTCAAACTCAATATTGATGAACGTCTTGCAAAGGGCGATCTCAGCTTGGTCGATGATATTGCAAAAGTTGGCAACAACCCTCCGTTTTTGGAATTTGCGTCACTTTATTGCAATTATCACTTTCCAAAGTTGTTCCCGATTTTCTCTAGACAACATTTGGATATCTATGTCAAATACATCCGCAATTTGAAACTGGACTACGATCCGGACAAAGTGGATACCTATCCTGTCTTCTGTAGTGTGCTCAACGACTTTGTGAAGCGGTTGCACTTGGGGGACAAAATGAACTATCTGGAAATGCGGAAGTTCGGGTGGCTCTATGGTGACACGATTATTGAGGAATCGCAACAAGCCTAAAAAAACAGCGGTTGGGGTCGCCCAACCGCTGCATTTTTCCAGTCGGATTAATTCGTGGAACCGCCGCCACGGTGGCCTCTACCCGGTCCGCCCCGCCTGCCGCGGCCTTCTTCTTCCATTCTCTTTTTTCCTTCAGCCTTCATTTCAGACCATTTGGTTTTCTGCTCCTCAGAGAGTAAAGCTTCGATCTCTTGGTTTTGCGCCTTTATGTCGGCTTCCATGGCAGCCCTCCTCGCTTCCATTTCGGCTTGCCTTTTTTTGGCGTGATCCAGGTTGATTTGATAGATTTTCTTCTTTTGCTCTTCCGAAAGTGCGAGTTCCTCGACCATCTTATTCGTTATTCTTTCGGCCCGTTCTTCTGGTGTGGAGCTTCCTCTTTGTCCACCTTTTTGCGCCATGGCGGCAAATCCAATGGAAAATAGCACGGCAATCAATAATAGCTTTTTCATGATTTCTATGATTTGGTTTGACAACCCCTTGGCTCGGAAATCATCCGGAATCTTTCTTCGCTTTGGGATTGAATTTGATCTTTAGACCCAGCGGAATTACCCGAAGTTTAATCGACAGATGAGGAAGCAATGTTAATTAACCTTAAATTCAGGGCATGGAGGGATTTTACTACTTTGGATATGCCAGCAATCTTGATCGGGGTACTTTGGAAGGAAGGTTGCAGACATCGCCGCGGTTTGTGGGCGTCGGTATTCTGCCACATCATGGCTTTAGGTTCAACGTTCTTAATCCAGACCGTTCCGCAAGGGCCAATATCATGGAAAGTCCCAATGAAACCGTCTATGGTTTGGTGTACTGGATTGATGCTAACGATCGACAATATTTTTTGAAATCCGAGCCGGGATATGATTTTGTGGAAAAGGAGATTTTGACAAAAAATGGAAAAATTCAAGCCTTCACTTTTCAATCCGGTCTGGTTCAGTCAGGCATTTTCCCCGCCGAGGACTATTGGAAATTGATTGTCAAAGGTGGAAAAGAGAACGGAATTCCCGAGTCCTATCTGGCACAGATTATCAATCGCGCTGGGAAAATTCAATCTTCGTAGTCCTTTTCTTCCAGCATCCATTGCCGCTTAAAATCCTTCACGTACCGTGGCCTAATCAGCAGCCTTAGGCTTGGGTCAAATGAGAGGTATTTCCATGCCCAAGTGATGAAAACCATCAGTTTGTTTTTGACTCCCAAAATCGCCATCAGATGTACAAATAGCCATACAAACCAGGCAAAAAATCCTTGGAAGCTCACAAAAGGCAAATCCACCACGGCCATCTTCTTCCCGACGGTTGCCATTGAGCCGAGGTCATTGTATCTGAATGGTTTCCACGGCTTTTGCTTCAGGTCGCCCAATAGGTTTTTGGCGAGATTTTTTGATTGTTGGATGGCAACTTGAGCGACTTGGGGGTGACCTTTCGGGAATTTTTCCTCCACTTGCAGACATTGGTCACCGAGGACATAGATGTCTTTTTCGCCTTTCAGGCAGTTGAATTCATCAACCAATAGGCGACCATTCGGAGCCATTTGATCTTCTTCCACACCGATAAGTGAATTGGCTTTAATGCCGGCTGCCCAAAGCAAGGTCAATGTCTCGATCGGATCCTTTTCTTTGAGCTTCACCACAAAGCCATCATAATCTTCCACCATGGTATTGAGCATGACCTCCACACCAAGCTTCTGCAAATACTCCAAGGCCTTTTCGCGGGATTTTTGGGTCAAGCCGTTGAGAAGGGACCCGGATGCTTCGATCAGGATCACCCGCATATTCTCAAAGCTGAGTTGGGGATAATCCTTCGGCAGCACGTTGTTGCGTAATTCGGCGATCGAGCCCGCCAGTTCTACCCCTGTGGCACCCCCACCAACTATCACTACGTTCATGATGGGCTTCCTTTCAGCAGGATTGGCGATGTTCACTGCCCGTTCATAATTGGAAATGATCTTATTGCGGATATAGAGCGCCTCGGACGTGGTCTTCATCGGTGCGCAGAATTTCTTGATATTCTGGTTTCCGAAGTAGTTGGTGTTTGCACCTTGTGACAAAACCAGCATATCGTAGGTCAAAGTGCCTAGATTGGTAAGGATAGTCTTTGCGGACTTATCGATTTCCCGGACCACTGCCATTCTAAATATTACGTTGTCTGTCTTGTGAAAAAGTCTACGGAGCGGAAAAGATACCGCCGAGGGAGAAAGTGCGGCCGTGGCTACTTGGTATAGTAGCGGCTGGAACATATGGTAATTGTTTTTGTCGAGCAACACTACTTGATAGGCCTTGTTGGAAAGTTTTTGCGCGAGCATTAAGCCTGCAAAGCCAGCTCCCACAATTACGATCCTCTTGTACTTTGCGTCCGGAATATTGGGGATGGGGAGTAACTCTTGATTGCTCATACCAAAAAGAAAGAAAATTTAAAATTGGGTAAATCTATCAAATATAATTAAGAGAAAGGGTGGTCAAAAGAACTTTGATTGGGTTTTTAGGTTTGGTTTGCATACCAAAAGATTTATAATTTTACCCACCTTTTAGCAAATTGATCAAAAATGGGCAGAGCATTTGAATTTCGGAAAGAAAGAAAGTTTAAGCGTTGGAGTAAGATGTCCAAGGTGTTTACGCGTCTTGGCAAGGAAATCGTCATGGCTGTCAAAGCCGGAGGCCCGGACCCTTCCAATAACAGCAAACTGAGAACAGTCATCCAAAATGCCAAAGGTGCAGCGATGCCCAAGGATAGAATCGAAGCTGCGATCAAAAGGGCGTCCAACAAGGATGAAAAAAACTATGAGGAAATCGTATACGAGGGTTATGGTCCTTACGGGGTGGCGGTGATCGTGGAGACTTCAACTGACAACATCAACCGTACTGTTGCCAATATCCGTCACTATTTCACCAAATCCGGGGGTTCCTTGGGTACTTCAGGATCGGTGAGCTTCATGTTTACCAAAAAGGCCGTTTTCCGTTTTGCGCAGCACAGTCTCGATATTGAGGAGTTGGAATTGGAGCTGATAGATTATGGATTGGAAGAGATCGCCGAAAATGAAGGAGAGATTTTTGTATATACTGCGTTTGAGGATTTTGGCAAAATGCAAAAGGTCCTGGAAGACCGCCATATCGAGATCATCAACGCCGACTTCCAGTGGTTTCCGAGTACTACTGTCGAACTGACTGAGGAACAGGAGGAAGAAATCAATAAAATGATCGAGCGATTGGAAGAGGATGATGACGTCAACCAGGTTTTCACCAACGTCGCCTGATCGCGGACGATGTTTATTGAGCTACTTTAACTATCATAAAGACCTTTTTCATGGCTTTTCCAAAAAGAAAAAATATCCAGGAGCAGCAGCGCCAAAATCTAGTCATTGTCGGGAGTAGAAATCCGGTAAAAATCAGTTGTACCGAAGCGGGCTTCCACCAGGCATTTGACAGCTCGTATCTCGTGGAGGGGCTCAATGTAGGGTCTGGTGTCGCTGCCCAGCCTGTCGGTGATGCACAAACGTATCAGGGGGCTTTGAACAGGGCGCAGAACTCCAAGGTCGTGTTTCCTGAGGCGGATTTTTGGGTAGGCATCGAAGGGGGCGTGGATGATTTTCAGGGAGAGATGCTCGCCTTTGCTTGGGTGGTTGTCATTGATAAAAACGGAAGGATTGGAAGAGCCAAGACATCAGTTTTCTTTTTACCAAAACAAATAGCAAAACTGGTAAAATCTGGAATGGAGTTGGGGAAGGCTGATGATCACTTCTTCGAAAGGGAAAACTCAAAGGAACAGGATGGTGCTGTTGGGATCTTGACTAACGGCGTTCTTGATCGCAAAAACTATTACCAGCAGGCGGTACTACTTGCTTTAGTGCCTTTTATTAAGCCTGACTTATACTGATTGTTTTGTCTATCATAGAGAAAATCAATTGGTTATATCAAAGTAAGCCGCTAATTTTGCGCCACGTTTTGGCAAATCAGTGTTGAATGGGTTTCTTGGTTCACACGATAATTTGCCAGATTATAGCCTCTCATTGAGGGTTTGGTAAGTGTGAGCGTAAAACAAAAAGACAATTGAGGCGTTTTGTCATTGAATGATCTTCTCTGAAAGCGTTCTCAAAAATAGCTTTGATAGAAAGAAGTGCGGATTCGGAGTCCAAAAAGAAGAATTGATCGATAGAAGTGCAGCGGAGAGTGTTTGGTCACCCCATTTTACAAACCGATTTTTAAAGAGCCCCTTGAGGGCTCTGATCATTTTTGGAGGTTTGTGAGAAAATTTCTCAAAGCGATTTCCCAATCAGGATCTGCATCCCAAACTGGTCCGATATACAGCTCATCCCTTACCAGAAACCGGATATAGTATTTGACGACGATCCGATTTTCATCTGTCCCGGATGTTTCAAGTCCCATATTGCTTTTTAGGTCTCCCTCTCGTGCCTCCACCTTGACCAATACAAACTGTACCCGTTCTCGAATCAGCTCTGCGTCGCTTTTGGCTGTCGTGAGAAACTCATACTGGTGTGGATAGAGTTCTTTGAATATCGCTTCCAGGCCTGATTTTTCGGCATTCTGTTCAGCAGCGATTGTTTCCGGGCTTTTACCAAGCAGATCGTAGCGAAACGTTCCTAGAAAACCGCTTTCACCTGAGGATCCGGAAAGCGGAATACCCAGCTTGAATACATCAAGATTCAGTGGATTTCTGTTGAAAAAGCGTCTTGACGTGACGCTAGCACTTGCTCCTGCGGGGTACTCTGGTACCTCAATTACTAGGTAGTTTTTGCTGCTTTGGGTTTTGCCGATCGCTTCCAAGGATTCATTCATTCTGCCGATATCAGCAGATTCCAATTTCCAAAGGCCACTTGTAGGAATGATATTCGCATTGTTGGTAAAGGGGCCAATGTTCAATTCAACGGTACCGTTTGCCTTCCGAGTCAATACGACTATGCTGCTGACTCTGCGTTTTGCAAATTGGGTAGCAAAACCCGCTTGTGTTTCCGATGAAATCGCCACATCCTCCAACTCATAATAAGCCACAGGATCGCCGCCGGCTGCCACCAGGCCTTTGTGGATTTCGTCCGCCAATTGGGTCCAAAGAAATGCCGGTCTGGCTTGCGGGGCATTCGAAATCAACACAACTGATTTGCCGTCCAGGAAACTTTCCGGAAGTGAACCCTGTGCAAGTGATGAAAGTGAAAAAAGTACCCAAAACAGGCCTGCTGGAAGATATTTCATGGGGTAGGTGAATCGGGGCAGTTATCTTGTTAATTTTACGAATATAATTAACGTACCAATTTCCAAAGTAATATGCATCGATTAATCTACAGCCTTGTCTTTGTTTTATTTTTTCAACTCTCGAATGCAGTCTCCCAACAAATCGATTCCCAAAAATTGCTAAAGGATATAGAGACCCTTTCCTCCAAGGAAATGGAAGGGAGAAAAACACTCGAATCTGGTGGACTCAAGGCGCGGAAATATATTCAAGATCGCTTCCAAGAGCTTGGATTAGCTACCCAATACAAGGACTACCTTCAGTTTTTTGATTTTACCGACAGACGAAGTGGAAAAAGTTATGAACGAGCCGCAAATGTGGTCAGCTTCGTAGCAGGCGAGGAAACAGACAAGATAATTGTGGTAACGGCGCACTATGACCATATCGGAAAAAACGGTGACCAGATCTTTTACGGTGCTGACGATAACGCTTCCGGTGTCGCGGCCTTGATGGCTTTTGCCGAATATTTTTCAAAAAACCGGCCGCAGCATTCGATGTTGTTTGCGGCCTTGGATGCCGAGGAATTGGGAATCCAGGGAGCAAGGGCCTTTGTTGAGGACTTTCCTTTTCCTCTTCCGCAAATCGTGCTCAATGTCAATATGGACATGATTAGCCGAAACAAGGACGGCGAGCTATATGCGGTCGGGACCCATCACTATCCTAGCTTGAAGCCGATTTTGGAAGAAGTAGCAAAAGGGCGCGAACCCAGGTTAAGGTTTGGTCATGATGTTCCCGGTGAAAGAGGCGATTGGACGTATTCCTCGGACCATGCGCCCTTCCATCGCAACAAGATTCCTTTCATTTATTTTGGAGTGGAGGACCATGAGGATTACCACAAAACAACAGATACTTTTGATCGGATTCAGCCGGAGTTTTTTGTCAATGCCGCAAACCTGATACTTGGTGCGTTGCTTGCATTAGACAGAGACTTGCTTGAAGATTAGAGCTAAAGAAAAAGAACTGGTATAGGCCAGGAGATGATCGAAACAAAAAAATAGGTACAAAAGCCAAAAAACAGTAAATACAAATCACCGATCTGATTATTTGTTTTTCACAACTGTTTATCTGAAAAATGCAAATTATGGTATTGGGTCTTGACCAAGCCTTTCAATAGAGATGTAAAAAAGCCATTTGTTGGGAATGAGCGTATAGCCTGTGGGACAAATTATTTTTTTCATGGCAACCGGCATTAGCTTTGTAATTTCCGAGGATTTGCGGCACAAAATTTTATTCCAATTTTCCGATTTATCCACTTTCTTTTTCTAGCTGTATAATTCCAATTTGCTGATTTGCAGCGTATTATCCACAATTTGGCTTTTTTTGATAAAAGTTAAAACATTGAAAATCAGATAGATATATGCTTGAATTTATCCTCTGTGGATAAATGTGGATAAATGTGGATAAATAATGCTTGCTTTTTCCAATCCTTGTATATGCCTCATTTGGAGCGGTTTTCACCCACTTCCAAACCATTTTTAAGCTTAAACTTTGTCCGTTTTCAGCTATCCAACCTGGGTAGTTTAAAATAAAATTTGGCAAATCCAGAAGTGAAAGTTCACGCTGCCCTTTGGGAGAAAGGTACTCGGTCTGAATAAGCAAGTTTGATATTGGGAAAATTATATTTTAACAGGAGTTGTTCAATTATGTTGGGAACACGTTTTGTAGCTTTTATTTCTTTGGTAGCGAGAATAAAAAGTGATCGTTTGTTCGACTAGGTGGCTGGGAGAAATTAAATAAAAAAGCCCGATAGGTTTTGTAGTATCGGGCTTTTAGTTAAAAGGCTTTCGCTTTATCCATCTGGTTGACAATGTCCTCGTAATCGAGTTTGTTCCAGTTTTGGGTAATCAATGGATTGGACATGACTTTGTCCATGATTTTTTTCTGCAATTTCCCTTGCGCATACGCCTCGGAATAGGGAATATCCGAGAATGTAACCATCGTGTAAAGTGGAATCCAGTCTTTTGGGTACAGGTCGTGCAGTTTCGCTTCGATTTTTTTTCTGATGAGGAATTTCGGATCGGCTACCTCGTTGCGCATCTCTTCGAAGTTTTCCATCGCGAGTTGGGAGATGGCGTCAGTATTTGGCTTACGCATTTTTTGGAATTTTGCAAAAATCAATTCCCAGACATTCGTTCCCAGTTTCTCGATCAAGCCGTCCAAGACATAGCAATCCTCAAAGCCGCAGTTCATTCCTTGACCATAGAACGGTACCATCGCGTGGGATGAATCTCCAATGAGGATGGCGTTTTTGAGCATCCAAGGATAGCATTCGATGTTGATGAGGGCTGAGGTGTGGTTACGAAAATATTCCCCCACCAGATCAGGCATCAGTTGGAACGCATCGTCGAAGTAGGTCTGAAACATTCCGAGGAGGTCTTTTTCGTCCCGGATATTCTCGAAGCAGACCCGTTCACCGTCGAAGGGAAGAAAAAGCGTACACGTAAATGACTTGTCAGGATTGGGCAGGGCAATCAGCATAAAGCTTCCCCTAGGCCATATATGCAGCGCATTCGGGTCCATCGCAAATTCCCCTGCTTCGGTAGCCGGAATCGTCAATTCCTTGTAGCCATGAGAAATATATTCTTGCTTGTAGTCAAATCGCACCTGCTTCAGCATTGCGTTTCGTAAAGCGGAATAGGCGCCATCCGCACCAATGATCACATTGGACGGTATTTTTTCCTGAATGCCTTCGGGATTGGTGACCAAAATCTCATTGGTCCTCAGGTCTATTTCATCCACCCGGTGGTCAAAGTGGACTTCGACGCCCAGTTTTTCCGCTTCCTCTACAAGTAGTTGGTTGAATCTTCCCCTTGAAATGGAATAGATAGCTTGGCCCTCTTTCCCGTAGGGAATAAAAGTCGTCTTACCATGCTCGTCGTGGATTTTCCTTCCATACATCGGTATGGTGAGTGGTAGTACTTTGTCCCGCAGACCTGCTTTGTCGAGTGCTTTCCAACCCCGGTCGCTGAGCGCCATGTTGATGGATCGTCCTTCCTCTTTGTACTCGACCTTCCGATTGTCGGCCCGTTTTTCGTAGACTTGGACATCAAGTCCTCTTTTCTTCAAGTATATGGACATCAGGGAACCTATAAGTCCAGAACCCAAGATGCTGATTTCGTTTTTTTTCATGGTTTGAGAGCTATCGCCTAAGCATTAAGCGAATTTTTGTAGGGAATGTTCAAGGATCTTTGCAAATCGAAATACATCCGTGAAGCTATTGTATAGGGGTGTGGGTGCTACTCTAATTACGTTGGGGTGACGCCAATCACCCACTACGCCGTTGGCATAAAGGTGGTCAAAAACCAATTTTCCACCTTTGTGAACCAGCAAAGATAACTGACAACCTCTTTCCTTTGGATTATTTGGGGTAATTATTTCCAATACGCCATTCGCAACGCCCACTTTGCGGATCAAAAACTCCAAATACCCCGTCAATAGTTCACTTTTTGTCCTAAGTCTTTCAATTCCAGCGTCTTTGAAAATGTCCAGGGAAGCCTGATGAACCGCCAAAGACAATACGTTCGAGTTGGCAAGCTGCCATCCGTCAGCCCCGTACATCGGCTCAAAACCTTTTTCCATCTTGAACCGGATTGCCTCATCATGGCCCCACCAGCCCCCGAATCTGGGCAACTCGGTATTGTCGGCGTGGCGTTCGTGGACAAAAATTCCGGAAATGTTTCCTGGACCGGAATTGAGGTATTTGTAGCTGCACCAGGCCGCGAAGTCTACGCCCCAGTCGTGGAGTTGGAGTGGGATATTGCCAGCCGCATGCGCCAAATCGAATCCAACGGGTATGCCCACGCGATGCCCGGCTTTCGTGATTGCCTCCATGTCAAATACCTGACCTGTGTAATACTGCAAGCCCGCCATCATCACAAGTGCCAATTCGTCTTGGTTGTCCTCGATCGCCGCCAGGATGTCTTCGGTGCGGATTGTGTATTCACCCGGTCGTGGAGCGACTTCGATGATCGCATCAGCAGGATCAAATCCGTGGAATTTGACTTGGGTTTCCAGCATGTACATGTCCGAAGGGAAGGCGCCTGCTTCGGTGATGATTTTATACCTTTCCTTTGTTGGGCGGTAAAAAGAAACCATCAGGAAATGCAGGTTGGAGCTAAGGTTGTTCATTGCAACGACCTCGTGCTCGTGGGCGCCCACGATCTCCGCCAGTGCAGGCTTGGATTTTTTGCGCACATGGTACCAAGCATCTTCGCCATGAAAGTGGCCATCCACTGCCATCAATTCCCAGTTTTTGAGCTCCCTGTCCAAGTATTCCCGCACCGATTTTGGCTGCAATCCGAGAGAGTTGCCGCAGAAATAGATGGCCTCTTTTCCATTGACGTAGGGAAAGTGAAACATCGACCTGAAATGTTGAAGCGGATCCAAATCGTCCATGCGCTGGGCAAAGTCCTCGGTATATTCAAAATCGGTCGTTGTCATTTGGAAGGGTTTTGAAGACAAAACTTGAAAGTTGATGTTTGGTTGTCGAAATTACCACCTTTGGACTTTCAAAAAAACCGCATTTTTTTCAAAGGTGGTTTCTGATTCCTATTTTTCGGGAAAATAGAAAATCATGAAGGAAATCATCTTTTCGAAAGAAGCACCGGCACCGATCGGACCTTACAGCCAAGCAGTAAAAGCTGGGAACACGCTCTATGTATCGGGACAAATTGCCTTGGATCCAGCAACGGGCGAGTTGATCAATGAGAATATCACCGAAGAGACCCACGCTGTGATGAAAAACCTCGAGGCGGTATTGCGGGCAGCGGGCTATGGCTTCGGTAATGTGGTGAAGTGTTCGATTTTCATCAAAAACATGGACCAGTTTGCCACGATCAACGAGGCATATGGTCAATATTTCAAAACCAATCCTCCCGCGCGAGAGACAGTAGAGGTAAGCCGGCTTCCAAAAAACGTTAATGTGGAGATTTCCTGTATCGCGGTAAAATAAGGCTCAAAGGCCAAACTGCCGCAGGTGGTGGTCGGCATGCATCCAGACAAATCGACCCCATTCGGCATGGCTGAGTCTCCCTAGGCGCGGATGCATCGCGGCGATCTTTCCTTCCAATTTCCCGTATTTGCCAATTATATGCTTGTATTTTGACTTTTCTTCCTCAAAGGCCTCGGCATTCACTTTTCCTTTCATGTCAAACCTCTTTGGCCCGCGGGCGAATCGGGGAAATTCATTCTTTATCCTGAAAAAGATGAACTTGGAAACCAACTGCTTGAGGGTGGATTTTTCGTCGGAGGGTGGTGCCTTGAGGATAGATTGATGAGCCATGTTGCAGTGGGTGAGCATTTCCACGGCATTCATTTGGCCCCATTTGGGGGAATCTGTCGGCTTCAGTTTGTCGATTCTATGGATTATTTCTTGTATGGTTTCGGGGGCGTAGATGGTCTTTTGCATGGTTTAAATCTAATCAATTTTTGATTGGGCTTTTCGATAAATGCAGTATTGAAGCGAATTCCGAATTATCGGGCGATTTGCCTCTATTCCTGCAATTTATTTTAACTTTGCGCCTGCCTTTCAAAAATTTGCCTTTTTCGGAAGGAAATTGCCACGGCCGTTTTGATTGGCCGAAACTTCAAGCGAACACCTAACCAATCTTGCGCTTGGCAACAGCCTAGCGCAATTTCTGTAAAAAAACCGCTGTATACCGTGAAAAAGTACCAGGAATTCAAACAAGTCGATTATCCCCAAATCGGGGAGAGTATCCTGCAATTCTGGAAATCCAACGATATTTTCAATAAGTCCATTACGAATCGGAACGGGTCACCATCTTTCACCTTTTTTGAAGGACCACCCTCCGCCAATGGTACTCCGGGTATCCACCACGTGATGGCGCGGACGCTGAAGGATATTTTCTGTCGGTACAAGACGCTTCAGGGATACCAAGTCAAACGAAAGGGTGGCTGGGATACCCATGGTCTTCCGATTGAGTTGCAGGTAGAAAAGGAACTGGGCATCACCAAGGAGGACATCGGCAAAAAGATAAGCATTGCCGAATACAACCAAAAATGCCGAGAGACGGTCATGCGCTTCAAGAATGAATGGGACGACTTGACTGAGAAAATCGGCTATTGGGTCGACTTGGACGATCCTTATATCACTTTCGAATCGGACTATATCGAAAGCCTCTGGCATTTGCTGAAGCGGCTTTATGAAAAAGGGCTTTTGTACAAAGGCTACACCATCCAACCCTATTCTCCTGCAGCAGGTACCGGTCTCAGTTCACATGAGCTCAACCAACCCGGCACTTACAAGGATGTGAAGGATACTTCCGTCACCGCCCAATTTAGACTCAAGGGACAGGAAAATACCTATATCCTCGCTTGGACGACCACGCCCTGGACCTTGCCTTCCAACTCCGCTTTGGCGATCGGTGAAAACCTCGATTATGTCAAAGTAAAAACATTTAATCCGTACACATTCGAGCCCATGCTCGCCATCTTGGCCAAAGCCAGGTTGTCTGCTTATTTCAACCCGAAGGCAAAGGAAATCGCAGTAGCCGATTACAAGCCCGGTGACAAGTTGATTCCTTACGAGATCGTGGAGGAGTTCAAAGGCAAGCAGATGCTGGGCTGGGAATACGAGCAGTTGTTCCCGATAGGCGCTTTGGCATTGCCGCATCCGGCATTTACGGTTGTGGCTGGGGATTATGTGACTACGGAGGATGGTACCGGCATCGTTCACTTGGCGAAAGCATTCGGTGCGGATGACTTCAGGACTTTGGTACAGAACAACGTCCCCGGAGTCTTTGTAAAGGATGAGCTTGGAAATGATATCCCTGTCGTAGACAAACGCGGTAAATTTATCCACGTCGTGGGCGAATACCTCGCAGCCAAAATGCAGGAGCATGGTATCACTGCGCACAAGAGCTATGGTCCTGATGATTTTTTTGTAAAAAACTATACCGAAGACGATGAGTCGGACAAGGATTACAAAAGCACCGACATCATTATCTCGATCATCCTCAAAAACGAAAACAAGGCCTTTAAGGTAGAAAAATACGAACACAGCTATCCGCATTGCTGGCGGACAGACAAGCCCGTGTTGTACTATCCCCTGGAAAGCTGGTTTATCAAAACTACCGCCTACAAGGACCAACTCGTCGCCTTGAACAAAACCATCAACTGGAAGCCCGAGGCTACCGGCACGGGTCGCTTTGGCAATTGGCTGGAAAACTTGGTGGACTGGAACCTCAGTCGTTCCCGTTTTTGGGGCACGCCACTTCCGATTTGGAGAACTGAGGACGGCACGGAAGAAATCTGCATCGGTTCCATTGCCGAAATGGAAGTTGAGATGAAGAAAGCCATAGAAAAGGGCTTTATGCAAAAATCCCCATGGGAAGGCAAAGAGATCGATCTGCACAGACCTTATGTGGACGACGTCATTTTGGTTTCCAGCAAAGGGCAGAAAATGTACCGGGAGACTGACCTGATCGACGTTTGGTTTGATTCGGGCGCCATGCCCTACGCGCAGTGGCATTATCCGTTCGAGAATCAAGACGTTTTCCAAGCCAACTTCCCTGCCGACTATATAGCCGAGGGTGTCGACCAAACGCGGGGATGGTTCTTCACGCTTCACGCGATCGCAGGGATGCTGTTTGATTCGGTGGCTTTCAAAAATGTCGTTGCCAATGGGCTTGTGTTGGACAAAAACGGTAACAAAATGTCCAAACGCTTGGGCAATGCCGTGGATCCCTTCAAGACCCTCAAGGAATACGGTCCCGATGCCTTGCGTTGGTACATGCTGAGCAATGCCAACCCTTGGGACAACCTCAAGTTCAACCTCGAAGGCGTAGCGGAAGTGCAGCGTAGGTTTTTTGGAACATTGCAGAATACCTACAATTTCTTTGCGCTCTATGCCAACTTGGATGAGTTTGTAATCGATCCACAAAATATCATCCCTGTGGCCGAAAGGCCGGAGTTGGACAGATGGATCATTTCCAAACTACAATCGCTGATCTTGGACGTAGAGGCTGCCATGGACAACTATGACGCCACCAAGGCCACCCGCGCGATCATGAACTTCACCGTGGACCAATTGTCCAACTGGTATGTGCGCCTTGCCAGGAAGCGATTCTGGCGCGGCGATATGAATCCCGACAAGCAGGCGGCTTATGAAACGCTTTACGAGTGCCTGATGGTCGTTGGGCAATTGATGTCTTCATTTGCGCCGTTCTATGCGGAATGGTTGTACCAAAACCTCACCAAATCACGCACCGACCTTCCTGAGTCAATCCACTTGACCAATTGGACCAAGGCAGACACCTCGTTGATTAATGCGGATTTGGAAGCAAGCATGGACTTGGCACAGCGGATTTCTTCCTTGGTTCACTCGCTGAGGAAAAATCCAAAAATCGGCATCAAAGTCCGTCAGCCCCTTCAGCGCATCATGGTACCTGTTTTGGATTCCAAAACAAAAGCCCAAATCCAACACGTAGAAGATCTGATCAAGTCAGAGGTCAATATCAAGGAAATCGAGTATTTGGACGATGCTTCCGGGATTTTAGTAAAAAGTGTAAAACCCAACCTGCCTGTTTTGGGTAAAAAGCTAGGACCAAAGATGCGATTCGTGGTAGCTGCTGTGAACGCTTGGGGCCAGGAGGAAATTGCCCAAATCGAGCGAAATGGCAAAATAGATGTTCAAGTTGAGGGCGAAACCATCGAACTCTTGCTGGAAGAAGTGCTGATCAGTTCGCAGGATATTCCTGGCTGGTCCGTGGCCACCGACCAGGAACTCACCGTGGCTTTGGACGTGACCGTTACGGATGAATTGAAGCAGGAAGGAGTCGCCCGTGACCTTGTCAACAGGATACAAAACCTGCGCAAAGACATGGGTCTGGAAGTCCAGGACAAGATCCGAATCAAAGTTTCACGGCATTCTGATTTGGTGACGCAGGCGATCACCAACTTTGCGAAGTACATCCAAACCGAGACCCAGGCTTTGTCTTTGGAAATCCTTGAGACGATTGCAGACGGTGTCGTCTTGGATATGGATGAGTTTGAGTTGATAGTGAATGTTGAAAAAGTGAATTAATCAATTTAGGCGCTGCGGCGACAGGATTCTTCAAAAAATTCCTTAAATCTGTGGCTTTGAAAAGAAATACATGAAATACCTAAAATATTTCGGAATTGCCCTCGCGGTCATCATCCTTGACCAAATCGTCAAAATGCTGGTCCATTACAACATGGATTTTGGTACACCGGGACAGATAAAAGTCTTTGGAGAATGGTTCAAGCTCCATTACACCACCAATCCGGGGATGGCTTTCGGCATGCAGATAGGCTCGGAATATGGCAAAATGATACTAACTACCTTCAGGCTGATCGCCATGTTTGGTATCGGGTATTATTTGTATTTTATTGTCAAAAGGAAAATGCATGTGGGTTACATCATCTGCATTTCAATGATTCTAGGCGGCGCGATCGGTAACTTGATCGACAGTATTTTCTATGGGGTTTACCTTAACAATGCCCCTTACAACGCCCCGACGCCGTGGTTTCATGGTCAGGTGATCGATATGTTTTACATCGATATTTGGGAAGGTTATCTTCCCGATTGGATTCCTGTTTGGGGAGGTTCCTATACTGCCCTTTGGCCAATTTTCAATATTGCCGATGCCTCGATATTTGTGGGGGTAAGTATCATTTTGATTTTCCAGGGGAGATTTTTTAAAGAAGAGCCAAAGCCCGCCCAACCTGGGGAAGTCGATGAAATCCAAAAACAATTTATCGAAGGAGAGGAGAATCGATAGTCGCGCCGAAGACGTAGAATGTTGTCGATTTCCTAATTTCATTTTCAAAGAAGCACTTGTTTTCTCCAATAAAGCGGATGCTTTTTCGTTATTTTGGCGTATGTCAAGATGCCTGATTTTTCTGTTGTTTAGTGTAATTATTTTTTCCTGCAAGGAGGATGAAATCCCTATTTCCAACGAAGTGATCGTGGAAAATCCACCGAAGCAAAGGCATATTTGTGATTTTGACATTTCCGACAAAGCAGGAAATTTTGAACTGTACCAAAAATGGGAATTCGTTGGTTTTCAGGATATACAAACGGGCGAGTTTGATCAAAATACGACCTGTAGCGCGCGAATAGCACATTTTGCGTTGAACGGGGAGGATTTTGACAATTTGCTGAAGATCTCGCTGGAATTTGAAAAGGAAATTTCGGAATCAGGGAATTGCGCGGATTTGCGAAGTTTCGAAGCGCGCACCATAGCCCGAATCATCGAAGGTTGTTACGAAGATGATGCAGATGGGATTTCAATGGTGATCGATTCCAAAGGCATTACAGAGATACCGAGCAATGTGGCCAATACGCTGCCTGTGCATCACTTTGAAAATACATTCTTGGAATACCTTCGTGCGGTTAAGGTCTACCAAATCGAAAGCAATAAGCTCTATCTCTACGGGAAAGAAGGCAGATACCGCATGACTTTTTTGGCATTGGAATAGGTCACAGCCGCTCTCCGCAGTATTTGCAGTAGTTGGCGTCTGCGTCCAAATGCCTTGATTTGCAGGTCTTGCAGACCTTTGTGCCCGAATCCGGCGTGTACTTGGAGCTCGTCGTCAGTTCCGAGGTGATGATTCCTGTCGGCACTGCAATGATGGCATAGCCGAGCAACATGATCACTGCGGCCAGGAATTTTCCAATCGGCGTAATCGGTGTGATATCGCCGTATCCCACAGTGGTCAGGGTGACGATAGCCCAATACATAGACACCCCGATACTTGTAAACCCACTATCAGGCCCTTCTACAATGAACATCAATGTGCCTGTGATCAATACAATCGTCAATACGGTACCGATGAATATCTGGATTTTCGCACGGCTTTTTCGCAGCGCCGACTTGAGTATTTCTGCTTCCTTGACATACCTTCCCAATTTCAGAATCCGAACCACCCGAAGCAATCTCAGTGCACGAATCACCACGAGGAACTGGGTATTGGCCAGGAAAATACTCAAATAGGTGGGAAGGATGGCCAAGAGGTCCACCATTCCATAGAAGCTAAAGATGTAACCCAGTTTTCTGCTGCTTAGGTAAAGGCGTAGGATGTATTCAATGGTAAATAGGATGGTGAATGCCCATTCCAAAAAATAGAACTCCCTCTTATATCGCTCATGAAGCCAAGGTTCGGAATCCAGGATCGCGACCAAAACGCTCAAGAGAATCAACCAAAGGACCGTGATGTCAAACCGTCGGGAGGCTTTGTCACTGTGCTCAAAGACAATATGGGCGAGCCGTTCTTTGCTTGGAAAAAGGGACATGAGTAGGGATGAAAGTGTTGTTAAAGTAGGAAATTTCCACCAGAAATGGAGAAAATATGGTAATTCAAGAATGCCCTATTTGTACAAGTGACCGAAGCCAGTAAATCCGTAGTCGGAGATCACTGGCGTATTTTGTAAGACAACCTCTTAAAGGTCAGCTTAACCGAAATAGATTGGCACCCTCCAGCATTAGCCCCTTTTTGAACTCCATTGATCCTAACTCTGAGAAATTAGGCAAATACCAATAACTTGGTACTATAAACAGCTGAAAATTACGCGTAGGACTACAACAAATTCAAACATTGAAACCAACCATCATCGTCGGCGGAGGCATTATTGGCTTGTTTACCGCCTATTTTCTAAATCAGGAAGGGGTCGAAGTCACTATCGTCGACAAAGGCGACCTAGAGTCAAATTGCTCCACGGGCAACGCCGGCATGATTGTGCCGAGTCATATTATCCCATTGGCGGCGCCCGGCATGATTAGCAAAGGGATCGCTTGGATGTTTTCTTCCAAGAGTCCTTTTTACATCCACCCGAGGCTTGACAGGAAGTTGTTGGAGTGGTCTTGGCTCTTTTTCCGCTCGGCCAATAGATCCCATGTTGAGAAATCCATCCCTTATCTCAAAAACCTCAGCCTATTGAGCAAGTCCCTTTACCAGCAATTCCGGGATGCCCATCAGGGCACTGACCTTCAAATGCTCGAAAAAGGCCTCATGATGCTGTACCAAACCGCGGAAGTGGAGAAGGAAGAGGTAGAATTTGCCCACCTCGCACGGCAGCATGGCTTGGAGGCGGAAGTCTTGACAAAGGCAGATATCCAAAGGATTGAACCTAATCTCGAAGTGAATGCGCGAGGTGCGGTATTGTTTCCGGGGGATGCGCATTTGTCGCCATCGGCTTTGTATGGCTTTCTGAAGAAACACCTGAAATCAAGGGGTGTCGTATTCAAGAGCCTCTTGAAGGTGAAAGGCTTTGAATCCAAAGCAGGCAAGGTGACAGCATTGGTCACTGATGGAGAAAGGATAGAAGGGGAGAAATTCATACTCTGTGGTGGTGCGTGGTCCGCGGAGTTGGCGGGCATGCTCGGGATATCGATGCCGATGATGGGGGGAAAAGGATATAGTTTTCTACAAAACAACCAACCCGAAATCCGCCAAGCCAGTATCTTGACAGAGAAAAAAGTCGCCGTGAGCCCTTATGGTCATCAAGTAAGATTCGGTGGGACAATGGAGATAGCCGGCACTGACGAGCGTATCAACATGAATCGGGTAAGGGGGATTTTTGAATCGATCAATAAATATTACCCAGGCTTTCAGTCCAAATTCCCCAATGAAGCCGAGATTTGGAAAGGACTCCGGCCATGTTCGCCGGATGGCTTGCCCTATATCGGTCCAGCTGTTGGTTACCAAAACGTGTGGATTGGCTCAGGTCACGGAATGATGGGTATTAGCATGGCACCCGCCACCGGCAAAATCCTCACAGACCTGCACCAAGGCTATGCCAGTCCACTGGATTTGAAAGCGTTTGAGGTAGGGAGATTTTAAGCCGATTATCCTAATAATATAATTCGTATTACCCACAGTCTACACCACCAGCGTCAGCAGATAGATCAAAGCAATCGCCGTAAAGGAAATAATCATCGTTCCGATGCTGTGGCTCATATTGCCTTGCTTGATGCTGAGTCCCGAGAGTTGGGTGACGGCCCAGAAGAAGCTGTCATTGGCATGGGAAATCGCCACCGCACCGGCACCGATTGACAAAGCCGCAAAAACCCGCATCGTCTCCGAATCGAGTCCCAACGTACCCAACAAAGGCGCAATGATCGATGCCGTGGTGATCATCGCCACGGTAGAGGAACCCTGTGCAGTCTTCAGCGCAAAGGCGATTGCAAAAGGCAGAAATATCCCCCAACCCGCTTGACTGAGGTTGCCGCTGACGAGGTCACCGATGCCGGAGTTTTGGAGCATTTTCCCAAAAACACCGCCTGCGCCTGTAATGAATACCACCGGTGCGGCAATGAGGATGGCTTCCCCGATCCAGCCTGTGGAGGAGAGGATTTTTCGGTCAAACTTGGTCGGCAAAGAAAAAGAAAGAAACGCACCTATCAGCAATGCAATCACTGGCGTACCGATAAAAAGGATCGTGTCCACAAGGGCTCCCTCTCCAAAAGGCTGTGTTGGGTATTTTGCGATAGACGCTAGGATAATCAAGAAAAGAGGCACCAGCACCGGGAGAAAAGACTTGAATGCGGATGGTCTTTTTGCGGCAAGATTTTCAACATCGGAGATGGCCATCTTGGCTTCAAGAGGTATCGATGTCACAAACTTTCGAATGAAAAAGTAACTTGGAATCAGGGTAATCAAACTGACGATCAATCCCCAGAAAATGATCATTCCCAAGTCAGCCTCCAATATTCCAGCTGTGGCAATAGGTCCCGGAGTCGGCGGCACCAAGGAATGGCTGGCTGTTGCGCCCAGGGCCAAAGCGATTGTGGTGGCAGCATATGGCACCTTGCCTTTCAACGAAAGGGATTTGCTGATCGGATTCATCATGATGAATGTGCTGTCGCCAAACACTGGAATCGAGAGGATATAGCCGCTGAGCATCATGGCCATGGTGATGGATTTTTGGCCAATCCAAGAGAGGATTTTCTCTGCGATTACAATCGCTCCGCCGGTCTTTTCCAAAAACGTACCCATCACGACACCCAACAGAATCAGCAATCCGATACTTCCCAAAACCCCGCCAAATCCTTCCTGGATGGACTTTACGATCATTGCTGTTGGCATGCCGGCCATTAGTCCGTACACGATTGCCCCAACAAACAATGCCAAGAACGGGTGGATATCAAACTTCACGATGGCGATCAGTATCAGCGCCAAAGCAAAAAAGATGGTGAGGAGCAGCATTGCGGGACGGGTTTATGGTTAATTGGGAAAATGCATTTCTCCCCAACATAGGAAAATAGCTGTTTCCGCAAAAAATATCAAATCAAAATGCGAAAAGGCCGCTACTTGTCGGATAGGTGGCGTAACCCATGGCAGACAAGCGGCGGCCGTTGTTTTTGTACAACCTGATTTTCCTATCGCACGGCGTCGTAGCCGGTGACTGTAATCGGTGTCAAAAGCTCATCAAAGCTTGCGTTTTTCAATGAAGGTGGGACAATCTCCTTTCCCTTGTGTTTCTGGAAAATGAAGGGCATGCCTACTTTCTTTCCAAAATATGATTCGCCCCATTTGTTGGGATATTTTTCGATTAGTGCGATGATCTGCCCGGAAAATCCCTCATGGTTTTCGCCTATGATCTCTACGACGCTGCCTTTTCCGCTATCGTCTACTTGGACAAATACCACCATGTGGGTTTGGACATTATCGCGTCGCAGTTCAGTCGGGTATTTAACGTTTTTCCTGAAATAGTCGAAAAGCTCCTCCAAAGCAGGGTCGTTTGGGTTGGGATATTCCGAAATCAATGCCAGTCGATAGTCTGAAGGTTTGTTCAGCGGTGCCGAAAGGGAGTTTGCTGCGTGACTGCTTCCGGTGACAGCAAAAAGGAAGGAGAAAAGAATAAGCTTTTTCATAACAACGATTGGATTGATGAACAGGACTAATGTACTAAACAAAACACGAATTAAAAAGACATTAGTCGACTAAAATTCAGTCTTGCGTGAAATCAACGCTGGCTAACCCTTGTTCCCTTGGTTTTCGGTATACCTGAAGCGGATAATCCGCTCAATTAGATCAAAGGGCATCGGTTTGTTCAGCGGAAACTGAACCGAACCTTTGCCTTGCTTGTAGCCGGCGAGTTCGGCCGCAAAAGCAGCGTGTCCTGTGGGAAGGGCATAGAGGCCGATATGGTTTTTGTAGCCTGCAAAGTAGACAAGTGGTTTTCCTTGGGTCCTGTAGCCCGGCATCCCATAGGCCATCGTTTCCTCCGCATCGGGGGCGATTTCGAAGATTAGCCCGCGGATTTTCCTTAGTTGTACTTGAACCTCGGGAGGAAAAGTGTCGATATATTGGTCGATGGGGGACAAGAGAATGAAGGAATGGATAATTATAAATTTGCTTTAGGCCTAGGTTGCAAAATTTGGTTTTTCAGAAAATTTGATTGCAATCGAAATTCAAACATCACTCGATTAGTTCAATTCTTGTGATTTCAATACCGAATACTTTTTCTCCCCCATGGGTTAACAAAGTCTCCCTTTTAAATTCGATATTCATTGGAATACCTGGGTTGTAGAAATATTTTAAAACATTTTGATCGCACATGTCGAATTGCATGTTCCCTAATGCCTTTGCGAATTCATCATTACTTTGGCCCATTCGGGCCAACAGATCCAGAATTGCCCTTTTTGTGTCCTCCGGGTCAAGAATCATCTCGTAAAGTAAAGTACATGTTGATTTTTCCTGGTCCAGTTCGTGAAGAGAAATTGTCGAATTCCCTTTGATCGGATCGCCGCCGAAGCTATTTGGCAACAATTCAGTAAAGGTAATGTCCTCCCCCATTGTATACTCTATACCGAACGGAAAATGGAGATATTGAAGCTCTTTGAAAAGAATCATCTCTACCCCTTCTTTAGTGTTTAAAGCATTCACAATCGGTTTTACTGCATTCGCGACTTGTTCCTCAAGTTCGCCTTCGATTGTCAAATGGGAGAAAATAGAGTTCACAGCCTTGGCGATCTCTTGCCAATTTTCAATTCCTTTAAATATTCCTGTCTCATCTGTCTTGTAAATGATTTGGTTTGGAATTCCTTCCGTGAGTTGCTTTTCGAGAGGACCCGGTATCGCTGCGCTAAATACTTTTTGATAGCTCCATTGTATTGTGTACTCGCTTTCGGTTTCCTCCAAAACAAGAAAATTTGTTTGGTAGCTTGTGGAGTCGTTCTTGGTGAAATTTCCATTTTCCCATTGTTTCTTGATTTTTGTGACCTTGAAATCGTAGGAATCCCCTGCATGCCAGTAAGCAACAAAGGGAATGGATCCTGTAGCTTCTTGTGCAATGATGGAAAAAGTTAAGAGTGTGAAAAGAAAGGAAAGGCAAACGAACTTCATGGCATATTTGATAAAATGGTTTCGTTAAATATCCAACTAATCCTCCCGACAATCAAGTGCAGCCTCACATTAAATTTTTTCGTTCTCGTTGATGCGTTTGTTTGCATGAGACCAATTCGTTTATTGGGAAAAATTGATTCCAAAAAATTGGTTTTCCTTTTTTAGCTTTGATAAAATTCAATCACCATGGGACTATTTTCAGCTTTGTTAGGCAATGCAGGTGCAGTCAGCCCGGAGGAATTGCTCAAAAAATATGGCCTGCTTCTCACTGATAACGAGCAAATTGAGTTGGGCTTCAAGCTGATTCGGGATACGTTTATCTTTACCAACAAGCGCCTGATCCTGATCGAAGTGCAGGGCATTACTGGCAGCAAGGTCGAGTACAAATCCATCAGCTACAAGAGCATTTCCCGATTCAGCGTGGAGACGGCGGGCACCTTTGAACTGGACGCCGAGTTGAAGATTTGGGTTTCCAGCGAGCAGGAACCCAGTATCCGCAAGCAGTTTTCCAAATCCGTCAACGTCTACGAGGTGCAGCGGCTGTTGGCTTATTATGTGTTGAAGTAGGAAGCGGAGCAGTCCATCTGATTTGGATTGATTGTTTTTCGTCTTTCACTCAGATAGTGCTGCGAAGAAAAGCCGCGGACGCTGCGAGAAATGATGTCTAGGGGAAAGATTGAGTTTTTCTGCTTTGATCGAATACCTATGGTTACGGGGGCAATGGCGATGTTTTTTGAGTGGGGGATTTTATGAAACCCTTCCGTTCGGTTCTATTGGATTTTGAACTAAAGGGGCTTACTTTTAGGCTAAATGAAAAATATCAACAATATTGTTGATATCACTCCAAATCGGGATGATATCATCAATATTGAGGATATACAATCGTTAGCACTCATTTTAAAAACAGACAACACAGACAAATATCATGACAAGTGACGACAAGAATTTATGGCGAGAAAGATGGCTTGGTTGTATTAACGAATTGACTTCGCTTGACCTTCAAAATAAATCTTGGCTCGACAAGACACATACAAATCCGCATTGGTCATTTGTCGAATTTATGTGCAGTTATTTTGACGACTTAGGAATTGACGACCATTATAAATATCCGATTGACAAAGGTTGGTTGACAAATCAGGAGTTTGAAATAATTAAGGACTGGCACGAAGCATTGGATCAATACGACTCACCGAAAAATGACGACTATGACCACTCAGCAATTTTAAATGACCCGAAGTGGCTCGAAATATTGCAAATTGGACAAACAACGAAAAGCAAATTAGCTTCGACACTAAACGAGACTGAAAAGAAGATATTGACTGAAGAAATTAATTATTTGAATTTCGTTTAAGGATGAGAAAAACGAGTGCTAACAGCACCTACAAGAAATTGGCGGTTCAGTGGTTAAATGAAGCTTTGTGCTTCGTATCAAGTTCATTCCTAGCTGACAGTTTTCGTCTCCGAAATCGCCAACTTCTTGTAGCTGCAAACCGTCAGGCTGTGAAATAATCTGTCGATTTTTGAAAAAACCGCGTTTCTGGGCCGTATAGCCGGTTTGCACCAACAAAACCTTGAACCATATTCAAGGCATAAATTAGTTTTGACACACCTCCTTTCA
>NZ_JAKEVZ010000022.1:0-43150 GCF_021491425.1 Mariniradius sediminis
TCTTTTTTGACTTTAAAATTAACTTATCCACCGTTTTCAACAAGTTATCAGTCTCCCCCCGGACCCCCCTCATTGTTGATAACTATACCGCTATTCTTAGAATATTAACATTTCATAAATCTAAAGGTCGGCAGACAGGTTTTATCAAGAAAAAAGTAACAAGAGAATGTGTGAATGGTAATCCCTTCCATACAGGGGATGATTATTCAACAACATATCCCACATAGCGACATAGCTTTTGATCCGCGACCAACTATGTGTGCTCTGTGAACTATGTGGTGAAAAAAGCATCAGATAGCCACGAATGGTTTTTTCCTGCTACTGCAAACTGCTACTGACCTCTGCAACCGCCCACTGCCACTGCCAACTGATCTTCGCGCTCTTTGCCCCTCAGCGATCTCTGCGAGCTCCGAAAAGCCACGAATGCCACTGCTTACTGTGACCGCCAACTGACCCCTGCCCACTGCGACTGACCCCTGTTTCCCACCTTTTTTGTACCTTCATCCTTGGGTATACTTTTCCCAATTTTTGCACATGGATCAAATTAGGAGTTATTTTAACCGCTTTCTGGCACTCAACGACAGCGAATGGGCCGATTTCGTCGCCTGTTGCCACAAAGAGCCTGTTCCCAAAAAGGAATTCATCCTACGTCAGGGCGATGTCTGCGATTATATAGCCTTTATCGGGGAGGGGATCTTTCGGTTTTACTATGTACAGGAAGGGGAGGAGCACGTCACCGCATTCTTTTTCCCGGGGGATTTTGTCACCAACTACCGCAGCTTCCTCCGCGGCAACCCCTCCGAACATTACATAGAATCGCTCAAGCCATCGGTCATCTACAAGATTTATAAAAATGATCTCCTTGCGCTGTATGACAGGCACAAGAACTTTGAGCGGTTGGGAAGGTTTATCGCCGAAAATCTTTATCTGACCGTTGCCGGCCGCCTTGATTCCTTTTTGCACGACAGCCCCGAAAACCGATACCAGGAGTTGGTGCAGCGCAACTCCAAGCTCCTCCAGGAAGTTCCCCAATACATGTTGGCATCCTACTTGGGCATCAAGCCTGAAACGCTCAGCCGCATCCGCGCCAGGAAATAATCGGGACCAGCAGTGTTTATTGACTTTGATCAATGAAAAGCCCTGTTTAGAACCCCAATTTCGTACCAAGTTCAACATCAAAAGTATTGGTACGATGAAAAAAACCACAATGATCCTTGCCCTTTTCTGTTGCTTCATCGGCACCGCCATTGCGCAGCAGGAAACACGCCCCCCCAAACGCTGGGGCGCTGAAATCAACATCCTTTGGCCGATTTTCCCCGGCAACATTTACAAGGGACAAGTCACCTACGAAACCTGGCGAAAAGGCCACTATGCAGGTGAGGTCTACGCCGGCTTCCACATCCGACCCTTTGAATTCCGGGAGGACGAGGGCGATTTTGCCAATTATGCCCTCACTTTCGGCTACCGGCAGTTTTTCTGGAAAGGCCTTCACGCAGAGATCTATCAGGCAATTGGACCTGGTTTTAATCGAAACAACGTTATCACCGGCCAAGACTATGAAAGCTGGGATTATGAAGTCGGCCTCTTGTTGGGCTACAGACTTGAACTTTTTTCCAAAGAGAAAAGGGACCGTATGCGCTACAGTCCCTATATCAGCACACAACAGGGCTTTTACTACCTCGCTGCCCAAAGCAATCCCCATCCCATCAAAAATTCCACGGGTGAGTCGCCCTTCTATGTCGGCACGCTCAACTTCGGTCTGAGGTTTTGATTCCTGCAGCCCGGCAGTCGACCCTTGGTGTACTTCTCCGGCAACCTCCCCGCACGGGCATTTCCCAAAGCCATATCCCGCTGAGCTGCATGCCCGCGCATGCCTGGGTAATCCTCGCGGTCGACACTCCATCTACAATGATTTTCCCAATCCTAAACCCCCAAATCAATTTCCATGAAAAAAACCGTTTTGTACCTCGGACTATGGCTAAGCCTTGCATCCGGGATGAGTTCCTGTTACTCCCTCACCTATGCGGTCGGCGAAGGCCCACAGCGGGGCATTGAATTCAAGGAGAAAAACCACTTCTTCGTCTACGGCCTCGCCAAAGGCAAAACGTCCGATCCTGTCAAGATGGCTGGAGATGCGGTGGATTACGAGGTCAACATTTCCCACAGTTTTGTGGATGGCTTGGTTTCCATGCTGACACTCGGCATCTACAATCCCACGACTACCAAAGTTACCAAATAGCCAACGCCAGCCAACAAAAAGCCCGCCTAGGAAAACCAATCCTGCGGCGGGCTCTCTTTTTCCAAAACACCCTAATTGAAGGAAACCGACCAATCTCCGAAGAAGCACAAGGTACGCGAACAAACCGGCCAACTGCCAACTGACCTCTGTCCACTGCTTCTGGCTACTGCCCACTAATCCCCGCGCTCTTTGCCCCTCAGCGTTCTCTGCGAGCAACAGATTTGAAACCCATCCATAAAGCGTTCGGGATCAAGTCTCAAATCTTAGGTCTCACATCTCATGTCTTTTTTCAATCCGGAATATACCTCACCCGACCATTCTCCCTGACGGCCCTTAGGCACTGCTTGCGCCCACCGGCGGCGTTGTAAGAGACATGGACCCATTGGTCAAATTCCTGGATCAACTGGTCGAATGGTAGGCCGGAATTTTTGATCCTTTGGTACAGCTGCTCGATGGTCAGATGCCCGACCTCGATATCGGCGGCTTGACCGCTGAGATGTTGACTGGTCTTGGAACCGCCCACGGCCTCATTGGTGCGGGGGGCACGATAACCACTGTTGACAAAGACGCCGCGACCGAGGCTTTCCCGCAGGGGCTGCAGGACATTTTCGCAGAGCAGACGGAGGTTGTTGATGATGTCCTGGGACGGCGCAAACTGCTCATCAAAACCCAATCGGGTCGCTGTTTGGCTGCGGAGCATTTCACGAAGGGGGAAGTTTTTTGTTAAGTCCATTTTTTTAAAAGAAGAGTTAATGTGAAAAAGGATAAAGTACTAAAAATCAATCAGCTAAAGGTACTAGCACTTTTAACCATTTGCAATGATTTGGATGGGATAATTTTCGGGTCTTCCGGAGAGAAAAGGAAGATGCAAAGCTTGGGAAAAGCGGCTCTCGCAAAGTAAAGAAAGGTCCATAGCGTGGGAAAAACTGTCTCTCGCAAAGGAAATGAAGTTGCAAAGCACGCGAATAAAATCTCGCACGCCAGGACGCCAAGAATATGAACATCACAATGCCTCTTCGCACTCTTTGCGCCTTCGCCGTCTTTGCTAGAAAATAATGCACGCCAGGACGCCAAGACACTAAGAATAAAAAATGCGGCATTATCCCGCGTTTCCTGATGTGAGTAAGAGGCCAGTCCATTTTCGTACCTTGTTCTGCACAAAGTACTTTATTCGATCGCGCGATGGGAATGAAAGTCCGCCGGGCCGGCCGGGGCCTTGCGGGCTGATAGGATCGGACTTTCTTGACTTTTTGGTTACTTTTTTGTCAAGAAAAAAGTAACAGGAGAATGTGTGAATGGTAATCCCGTCCATACAGGGGATGATTGTTCAACAACATAGCCCACATAGCGACATAGTTTTTGATCCGCGACGAACTATGTGTGCTCTGTGAACTATGTGGTAAAAGATTTTCCTTCATAGAAATCCAATCATGAAATCGCCTCTCCGAGGCTCGTGGTCCCGTCAAAACACCTCCTGCTACAATCAAAGCGCCCCTACGGGGCTGATCATTTGGTGGTCTTCAAAGGGTATGGCCAACATGATGATTTGAAGCGAAAAAGATATTGGGGGATTTGATTTTCAACCACATAGCCACATAGCGACATAGCTCTCGATCCGCGACCAACTATGTGTGCCCTGTGAACTATGTGGTGCGATAAGCATCAAATAGCCACGAATGCACGAATAAACCTGCTTACTGCTTCTGCCAACCGACCACTGCCAACTGATCTTCGCCGTCTCTGCGAGAAAAAAAACGTGATAAGAAAAGCCAGTTAACTTCAGCTTTCCTTCAATTTCTCGGAGATAAAAACCTTGATCAAGCTTTGTCGGGTAATTCCCAGTTTTTGGGCTGCCATGTCCAAGCGATGTACCATCCACTCTGGAAAGTCTACACTGACACGTTTTGGCTTTAAGCCAGGCTTGGATATTGACTCCTTCACAAGAAAATCGGTCAAATCCTCATTTTCCTCAAACTTTTGATCAAACTCAGAAGCCGTTATAGATTGCTTTTTCATTTTCCCTCGATTTTCTTACAGAAATAATCCGTATTGTTCCACTCCTTAACGTAAATATCGCAGACCAAAGACTTTGTTTGTATTCGGCTATCAGTAAATACCTTTTCTCATCTATTGTCCTTGCGGCGATCACCACCCTATTCGCATCCTCCCACAATTCCTGGGCCTGGACGAAGTCAATTCCATGCTTCAGTTTATTGGACTCGCTTTTTGTAGGGTCAAACTCGAACACAATACAATTTTACAAATAGGCAAGTGGAAATTGCTTAATTTTTACGCTTTTTTTACTTGTAAGTTGGCTTATGGGCGTCAGTTTGCCACAAAAGCATCAATCCACCAAGTTGAATCCTGCCACTGCCCACTGCCACTGCCAATTTAGACATAGATCGCGCTAGGGGAATGGAAGTCCACCCTGCCGGTAAAAAGCGGCTCTCGCAAAGCAGGAGAATAAAGAAACGCAAGCCAGGACGCCAAGCCGCCAAGAATAAAAAATGCGGCGTTATCCCGCGTTTCCGAATGTGAGCAAGAGGCCAGTCCATTTTCGTACCTTGATCTGCACAAAGTACTTTATTCGATCGCGCGGGGGAATGAAAGTCCGCCGGGCCGGCCAGGGCCTAGTGCGATAGCCTAGGATTGGACTTTCTTGTCCTTTTTTGGTTACTTTTTTTGACAAGAAAAAAAGTAACAAGAGAATGAGTGAATGGTAATCCCGTCCAGCTCGGAGAGTGGGGAATGGTATTGAGCCAATTACAAATTGGCACTGATGGGAGGGGGTTCCTCCCACTCCAAGGCGGATTTCCCCATCAACCCCTGACAACTGAACCCACTCAACTCCATCACCACCTTAATCCTCGATAAATCCCTTTTTCAAGCGCTTCTCCCGATCAAAAAGTAGGGGATAATTAGTCCTGCCCCGTACGGGCCAGTTGTTTAGCCAGCTGCTTCCATCATGAAGCCCCCAAAAAGTAACCCTTGCAATCTTGTCTCCATGCTTTTTGAACAGGGCAAATAAGGAGGAATAGCGCGTGACCAAATCCTTCTCTACTTGAGGGGAAATTCCATCCTTAAAGGGATTCCATTCGGCTGATTCCGCAAAATTGATTGATAAATCGGCCCCCTCGACATCCGTTGGCCTCGGCAACACATCCACATCCAACTCGGTGACATGGACCTCAAAGCCCGCCTCATGGATATCCAAAATGGCCTGCTCAATCTGATCCAGGGAGGGCGAATTCAGTCGGTAGTGGCCCTGCATACCGATTCCGTCGATCCGAACTCCCTTTGCTTTCAGCCTTTTGGCCATTTCCAGAATTGCCTTTCTCTTTTCCGGCTTCCAGACATTGTAATTATTGTAAATCAATTCGGCCTTAGGGTCGATTTCATTGGCTTTGCGAAACGCCCGTTCGATAAAGTCTTCCCCGATCAAATTGTACCAGTGGGTTTTTCTCCAGTTGCCATTGTCTTCAAAAGCCTCATTGACTACATCCCAGGCATGGATTCTTCCTTTGTACCTTCCCACCAAGGTCGAAATATGATTCTCCATCCGATGGATGAGGTTTTCCCTGTCCAAAAATTTCCCTTCACCATCCTGAAACACCCAGTCCGGAGTCTGTTGATGCCAAACTAGGGTATGACCGACAATATAGGCATCCATCCTTTCTCCCATTTCCACAAAAGCATCCCCAAAATCAAAGCGGTACTCTCCGGCTTTGGGCTGTACCGGCCCCCATTTAAGCCCATTTTCGGAGGTGATCGAATTGAAATGAAGCAAAAGCAAGGAGTCTGCACCCTTTTCAGTTCCATTAACCTGCCGCATGTTTACCGCGGCCCCAATGAAAAAATCATTCTTAAAGTGGTCCTTCAGTCCCGGGTCGGAAGGAATCGGATTGGGAAACAAAAAGCCAAGAATCAGGAGCAGTAGCAGGGAAAATCTCATGTTGTAAAATAAACAAACCTGCCCAAAAGTCGAGCAGGTTTTCCAGAAGAGGCAATCTGCCCCAATGAATAGATTATCAATTGTTTAGGGACTCAATCCTTTCCCCCGCTTCGTTTGAATTGGTCTTCCTCATCCAGTTTGGGAATGAAAGTCCGCCCGGGCCGAGAAAGAGCGGTTCTCGCAAAAATATGAAGGTGCAACGCCCGCAAAAGAATAGGCTCGCTAAGACGCTAGGACGCCAAGAATTAAAAAACGCCAGGAAGTGGTTGCGATTTCCAAAAACTTGAACAAGACACCTTTGGATGCGGCGTTCTCCCTCTCCTCGAGGAGAGGGCCGGGGTGAGGTGGTCATTCCCGCAAACTGCTCAAAGTACTTTATTCGATCGCGCGAGGGGAATGAAAGTCCGCCGGGCCGGCCAGGGCCTCGTGCGATAGCCTAGGATTGGACTTTCTTGTCCTTTTTTGGTTACTTTTTTTGACAAGAAAAAAAGTAACAAGAGAATGTGTGAATGGTAATCCCGTCCATACAGGGGATGATTGTTCAACAACATAGCCCACATAGCAACATAGCTTTTGATCCGCGACCAACTATGTGTGCGCTGTGAACTATGTGGTGAAGTAAGCATCCAAAAGCCACGAATGCACGAATAAAGCTGCTTACTGCTACTGCCAACTGACCACTGCCAACTGATCTTCGCTCTCTTTACGAGAAAAAATAATACACGCCAAGACGCTAAGACGCCAAGAATAAAAAATGCGGCATTATCCCGCGTTTCCGAACCCAGGATTCCTATTGTATTGTGATACCCCCCATTCGCGAAGGGCTGCACCCTTCGCTGTGGGATGACGCCCCGTTGGGGCTCACGGACCTTATTCTGATCAAATATTCATTCGACTGCGGTGTTCTCCCTCTCCTAAAGTAGAGGGTCGGGGAGAGGTAGGATATGAAAAATGGTCTGTGGCGACACAGGCCATGGTGGAGAACGCAGATAGAAACGACTCAGACCAAGACGGTGACAGATAATGTGATTGTTTCTTGGCAAGCAACCTCGCAGGTCGATCAGACGATAGACCTGGAAATTAAGCACTCGCCCTGCCATTCCTAATACAAATTGCAAGGAGCGTGGTGATTATCACGCCTATTTCTTTGCGTCATTTTTGACAATACCAGGCGGTTCCCAAGACCCATCCAAAGCCGATGGTTCTGGGCCATATACTCTCAACACCAGGTAAAATGGTTCATCGGGTGCTGGCAACCAATTCGATTTTTCATCTTCGTTGGAAGGTTTTTCATGTTGGATGTATACCGTAAATCCACCATCCACATCGTATTTTAATCCATCTGTTGTTGAGTTTATCAAATACCGGTTGATTTCATTCTCAATCATATATCCCCCAACCCCGTCAGCATGTTTATTGTACAGGGTGATGGACCAAAAATATTTGGCTGGAGGGATTTCATCTTTGGTAAACCTAATCTTGTACCGGTGCTTGCTTCCATCCAACACTTCATCATCCAAATCTACATAGGCAACCGGGTAAAAAGCTTCCACCTTATCGTTGCCATAAATGCCCACCATCACTGCGGCTGCTCTGAGAAGCCAATCCTCGTTGTAAAACTCTCGTGTGCCAAAAGCATTGAGCATATTCCAGCCATTCACCCGCTCTGCGATGTTTTCGGCCTTGTTTTTAATTTCCATTTGAGCCTCCTTGATACCTTCATTGATGGCATTCAAAACGTCCGGGGAATAGCTCGCGGAATCAAAACTTCCACCAGACACAATACCAATTTTCTCGAACTTCTTCAGTGCTGCAGTATCTTGTGGGTGAAAAGGCTCACTCATAGACAGGTAAAAATTGGTGTATTTTATGAATCGGGCGTCTCCAAATTCTTCGGGATTCAGAGGAATCCAATTGAGTTTTGGAGCTGATTTAGGATTTTCACCAATAAATTCACTCAAAGGCTGTAGTTTGTATTTTTTCTGAACAGCAAGGACATTGGGCAGGTCAGCTTTTCCTTTTAGCTGGGTTCTTCCCACAATGGTCACAAATTGACTTTCGCTGCGAAAAACCTTTTTGAACTTTTGTTCTGGTATCTCACCTTCATACCCTGGACCCACAAAAAGATAATATCCCGCTTCGGTTCCCGTGCTGCGGGTTCCGATGAAAGCAAAATTATGGGTAAACAGATCTATACATTGAAAAACATAGTACCGGTCATTTATCTCTGGGACAGACAACACCATAGGTTCCGCCCTTAAATCCAATCCAAATGCAGAATACGGTGTGTCTCCATTCATAGACACCACATCTTTTCTGGTATGGTCAGCAGGTACGGTATCATTCGTGATCTTATTCAAAGGACCCCGGTATCCCGGGCTTCCAGGCATAGTGGTAAAATATTGGGCCTGATAGCCCATTAGGAGCGGATAAGAAAAGATATAGGCCTCTTTGGCTATATTTTTTGCTTCGTCTGGGTCAAATGTAATCTGAGATTGTTTTTTTGAGCTGCAAGAGAAAATCAGAAAATGCAAACATGCTGCGAGTAAATAAAAAAGAGGTTTCATATCTGGTTAATTTTTAGTTGGATTTAATCATAGGAGGATTTTTCCAGGCTCCTTTCAATACGGACTCCTCAGGTCCATAAAGTCTCATTACACAATAGAATGGTCCGTCGGGAGCCGGAAGCCAATTAGGCTCCAAATTTTTTCCCGGTGATTCTTTTTGAATAAAAATGGTAATGGAACCGTCTCGGTTTTTCACCAAATCACTCATTGATGTGGAGTTTACCAAGTATTTGTCCAGTTTGTTGT
This sequence comes from Mariniradius sediminis, assembly GCF_021491425.1. Lineage (NCBI taxonomy): Bacteria > Pseudomonadati > Bacteroidota > Cytophagia > Cytophagales > Cyclobacteriaceae > Mariniradius > Mariniradius sediminis. Next base: position 9,005 of record NZ_JAKEVZ010000022.1, read on the forward strand.
CAACCAACAGTTGGGTCTTACCATCGTACATAGTAAGAGACCAAAACGCCCTGACAGGTGGCATCTGTCCAGAGTCAAAAGTCAGGGTGTACTTATTCTTTGAGGCATCAGGTGGCTGTCCCTCGCCGTCGGTTAAATACATGGGGTATGTAGCCTCTCCTGCAGAATTGCCGTAAATTCCCAAATAAGCCCCTACGGCTCTAATTAAATGGGCATTGTCGAAACCGTAGTTTTTTTTCGCGCTTTGTTCCAAAAAATCCCTGGTCCCAAAAATTTTGGTGCTTCCCAATGGGTCTGTGGAATTCGCTTTGATAAATGCTTCCATCTCAGCAAAGCCCTCTTTCACTCCCTCTTTGATGGCCTGTCGGGCCTCCGCATCGAATCGGCTAATATCAAATCCCTCTTTTGTTCCTATTCCCAATTTTTTAAATCTTTCCAATACGGGAATTTCTTTTTCAATAGGATTGACAAATTTCAACACTGCGTCGAGGTATTTAAAAGACTCCTCGGTGTATTGGGAACCTTCAATCCATTTGGGAAATTCGCCAATGGCTTCTTTTGTTGTTGGTGCCTCTCCGTTATATTCACTTAGCGTTTGAACCTTAAATTCACTTTGTAGCTTAGCTACATTATCCAAATCATCCGAGTTGAAAAGCTGGGTTCGCACAATCGTAAAGAACAAGTCAGTTTCACTGCGAACTACCTTGGTAATACCTTCCGGAACTTTGCCTTTCCAGCCTTCCAATGCAATCAAATAGTTTCCTGCTAGGTTACCGGTAGTTAAAGAACCGATGTAGAAAAAATTGTGGGTAAACATATCTATCAATTGGAAACTGTAATAGCGGGCAGTATCAATCGCCGGTACTGAAAACACAACCGGTTCCTGCCTGATATCACTCCAAAACATGCAATAAGGGGTATCGGAATTAGGAGTTACAATTGCTTTGTCTTCGGGCGTGAAAAGGCGTGCATCACATGACTTTTGGTTGAATTCTCCCTTATAGTCGCCAGAGTTTTTATCTATCACATTTGCATAAAGGGTTTTATAATTCATCACCAACGGAAACCCGAATAGGAAGGCCTCCTTGGCAATCTCTTTTGCTTCCTCTGGTTTTAGACTCGGCGAGTTTTTCTGACATCCATTTGCCAGTATAAAAAAAGCCAACCCTACAAAAAAAATCTTCGATTTCATGGTATAGTGCCTTTAAGTTCTTGAATGTGTATTGTTTCGCGCCATATCGTATCTTTTCGTATTTAGCTAAATACGGGTTTCAAAGCCTATGCCTGCGGGGCACCAATCACCAAGCCTGAGTCCGCCCCGCGGAGTTGGTCTCAGTGCTGACCCACCTATGGCCATTGTCCGATAGGCACCCTGAACGATCAATATAGCTCAAAAAGTTGGCCATTCCAACAGCTGTAAGCCTTCAGGCACGTATGGGATCCCAATTTTCGAGTCAGGCTGCCCCGAAGCCAAGCACGTAGTGCCGATATCGGCATTGCCAGCCCCAAGAGGAACGAGCTTTTGGAAATGTTTCTGTGGAAGATTTTGGCGGGGCCCGGATCAAGGCTAGGGGTAAGCATCACCTGTACGGACGCATCCGCCCGAGCCCATTGCGAAGGGGATTACCAATGACATGTTTAATCTCCTCTCGGCGGGCGGTGCGAAATCTCAGTGTCCTCAGCCTGAACCCATTTGTAATTGCTTTTCTGTGAATGTCAAATAAAAACTCGGGGTGCAAGCTAGCCAATGGAATATCCCAAGCCCCTCTCCGATAAACAAGGAATAACACAGGAAAATTTTTCGGGAAAGGCTTATATTGTTTTGTGATCCTGCCGATTCGCGAAGGGCTACACCCTTCGCTGTGGGATGGCGCCCCTTTGGGGCTCTTTAATGCTGACTTGTATAAAGCACTTGGTTCGGTAGTGCGGGTGACAAAGCAGAGCCTTCCCATAACCCGTAACTTAAACTAGCAACAATGCTTCAATTTGTCATTCCGAGGTACGAGGAATCTTTTTTTTACCCTGCTATCCCGCGTTTCCGAACCCAGGATACCTATTGTTTTGTGATCCTGCCAATTCGCGAAGGGCTACACCCTTCGCTGTGGGATGGCGCCCCTTTGGGGCTCCAAGTACCCAAATCCGAACACAATACTTCCCAGCTAAAACATTTCCCTCTCCTCGAGGAGAGGGTATGGATGAGGTCGTTAATCCCTTAAACAGCACAAAGTACTTGATTAGATCGCGCGAGGGGAATGAAAGTCCGCCGGGCCGGCCAGGGCCTTGTGCGATAGCCTAGGATTGGACTTTCTTGACCTTTTTGGTTACTTTTTTGTCAAGAAAAAAGTAACATCGGAAAGAAACATAAAAAATTCAAATCAAGGATTGCCGAGGCCATTTAGATTCCGAGCTGCAATCTCGTAGAATTAAACAAAATACTTCCAATGCGCACGATCTCCCTCTCCTCGAGGAGCGGGTCGGGGTGAGGTGCTCAATCCCTCAAACTGCACAATTTACCTCAGTCGATCGCGCGGGTGGAATGAAAGTCCATCGGTTCGTCCATCATTGACCTCTGGTATTGACGAATAGCTTCGGTATTTCGGATGACTTTGATCAAGGTCTTTATGCCTTTTGATCACCCCATGGAACTGTTTTCAAGTATCCCCATCAGAGCAGAGTTGAGATAAAGCTTTTCCTTTCCGACTTTTTTGGAAGTCAAAAATCCGGCTTCTTCCAAAGCAATCAGGTAGTTTCCAACTGTTTTGGGAGTTCCCAGTCCCACATCGATCAAGGATTGCCTTTTGGTATAGGGAAGACGAAAAATCGTTTCCACCAGGTCTTTGGAATATTCCTTTGGCAAGGTAACTCGAATTTGTTCAGCAGTGGATTCCATGAGCTGAGTTACCTGATCCAATCTTTTGAGTCCGTGATTGGCAGTTCTTTCGACCATTTCGAGCATGTATATGATGAATCCCTCCCAGTTTTCCTGCTCTGTCACTTCCCTAAGATGACGGTAATACGCGTTTTTGTGCTGGATGATGTACTCACTCAGGTATATCGCCGGTATTTCGAGAAGACCTGTTTGATTCAGAAACAGCAAAAGGAGAATTCGGCCTGTCCGTCCATTGCCATCAGCAAACGGGTGGATTGCTTCAAACTGATAGTGCATCAATCCCATTTTTATCAAAGGGTCGAAGGACTCATCTTCATGGATGAATTTCTCCCAATTTGCCAGTTTTTCTCTGATGACGTTCTCTCCGGCCGGAGGAGTGTAGATTACCTCGCCAGCAGGATTTGATAACGTAGTTCCCGGGGTGTTACGAATTCCCGCGGTATTTCCTTTGATCGTTTGGACTAATTCAATGCAGAGATTGGTAGTGATAAATGGTCTGGATTTCATTCGCTCCAAGCCCAACCAAAGTGCTTCTTTGTATCTGATGACCTCTTTGGTTTCTGGATTTTGAAAGTTCTTCTCTGCGATCAGTGCCTGGTATAGGTCATCATTTGTCGTAATGACATTTTCTATCGCCGAACTTGCCTTGGCTTCCTGTAGATGAATCGTGTCAAGAAAAAGGGTAGGGTTAGGCAAATTTCGGATCGCACCGTTCAGTTGTGCCAAAGCCCTGCTGGCAGAGATGGTTTTCAGCAATACTGTTTTGGTCTCCAAATCTGCTTTTGGGGGGAGAAGAGGGAGATCGTTGTAGGGTATAGTTCTATCAAACATGGTCAGCTACAGGGGTAAAATTTACGCGCATCATAGCAACGAGGGTAAATTTATCGATTTTTCGCCCTCATTCGGCTGATAAAGGTAAAATTTTCGCGTGTTGGGTGTGCCCAATCCCCTCCCCGGCTAGGCGTGATTTGTAATTACGCCGTATAAATTGGAATTTGAAATTCCTCACTATCCTCCGTAATGCTCACAAACCATTCTTTCCTGCAATCCTGCCTTTCCGAACCCAGGATCCCTATTGTTTTGTGATCCTGCCGATTCGCGAAGGGCTACACCCTTCGCTGTGGGATGGCGCCCTTTTGGGGCTCTTTAATGATGATTTGTATAAAGCACTTGGTTCGGTAGTGCGGTTGACAAAGCAGAGCCTTCCCATAACCCGTAACTTAAACTAGCAACAATGCTTCAATTTGTCATTCCGAGTTTTTAAAATTGGGCATTTACAGAAATGCAATGACAGCTGCGGCCCGTCATGCTGAACCGTAGCTTGCGGAGGGAAGCATCCCCCTGAATTGAGGAGACCCTTCGTTCCTCAGGGTGACGACTCACAAGTCTGTCATTGGTAGGTACGAGGAATCTTTTTTTTACCCTGCTATCCTGCGTTTCCGAACCTAGGATCCCTATTGTATTGTGATCCTGCCGATTCGAGAAGGGCTACACCCTTCGCTGTGGGATGGCGCCCCTTTGGGGCTCACGGACCTCATTCTGATCAAATATTCCTTCGACTGCGGTGGTCTCCCTCTCCTCAAGGAGAGGGTCGGGGAGAGGTGGTCAATTCCTCAAACCTCACAAGCTACCTCAATCGATCGCGCGCGGGGAATGAAAGTCCGCCGGGCCGGCCAGGGCCTTGTGCGATAGCCTAGGATTGGACTTTCTTGTCCTTTTTTGGTTACTTTTTTTGACAAGAAAAAAAGTAACAAGAGAATGTGTGAATGGTAATCCCGTCCATACAGGGGATGATTGTTCAACAACATAGCCCACATAGCGACATAGCTTTTGATCCGCGACCAACTATGTGTGCGCTGTGAACTATGCGGTAAAAAGGTATCATATAGCCACGAATGCACGAATAATCCTGCTTACTGCTTCTGCTAACCGACCCCTGCCCACTGCCCCTGCCCACTGACCTCTGCTACTGCCAACTGCCAACTGACCTCTGCCACTGCCACTGCCAACTGACCTCTGCTACTGCCCTCTGCTATATCCCCCTTCTTTTACTCCCCAAATTTTTCAACTACCTTCCGTTATGAAAAACCTATTCCTCTTCATCCTCTTTTTTGCTCCAATCCCTGGACTTTTTGCCCAGCAAGATTCCGAAAAACAAGCACTTCAGACCCTCCTGGAAGGCCAACTGAATCAGGATATTCCCGGGATTCTCTTTTCGGTCCAATCTGGGGACGGGAACATCAACTGGTCCGGCAGCGCAGGAGTTTCGGATCGGGCCAGTGGCCAAAACCTGAGCCAAGACCAAACTTTCCGAATTGCAAGCGTTACCAAAACATTTGTTGCGGCATCGATTTTGAGACTTTGGGAAGAAGGTAAACTCAGTCTGGATCAACCCATTTCCGAGTACCTTTCACCCGAACATGCACAAATCCTCTCTCAAGACTATGACTTGGGAAAAATCAGCATCCTCCAAGTCCTCCGACACAACGCCGGTTTTTTTGACCATACACATGCGCCCGTTTTCTTCGAAAAAGTCCTGCAACCCGGAGGGCATGTATGGACCCGAACCGAGCAATTGCAGCTTTGTGTGGAAGCGGGACAACCCATCGGTGCTCCCGGTGAATCATTCAGTTATTCCGATACGGGATACATCATTCTCGGGGAAATCATAGAAAACATCCTCGGGAAACCCTTGGGACTTGCGATTCCGGAAATGCTCGATTTTGAAAACCTGAGACTGGAACACACTGCTTTTGAAGGACTGAACCCGCAAGTGGATCAGGAAAGAATCCACCAATATTTTCAAGGACAGGACACCTATTCCTTTCACCCCAGCATGGATTATTTTGGCGGAGGCGGCTTGCTTTCCACGACCGAAGACCTGAGCCGATTCTTTCTGGCCTTGTTTCATGGGAAAGTATTCAAAAACCCAGGCACCCTGGAGCTGATGCTCCAACCCGTGGCGTATACCTCGGCCCCGATGATGGACTATCGCATCGGCATTTACCGCATAGAGGTCAATGGCCTGGAAGCCTTCGCCCATGCCGGATTTTGGGGAACCCAGGTTGTTTATTTTCCAAGTTTGGATCTGGCCATGGCGACCAATTACAGCCAAATCTGGAAAGGAAGAGTGCCTCCCGTGTTTGGAGAAGCCTTGATTGCTTTGGGGAAGGGGAAGTAGGGGTGGGAAAAAGGACTCTTCATCGCGTGTTGGGGCTGGTATTTAGAGTGTTCAAGACGCTTTTTCGGGAAATGCTGAATGGTATGTAATGACACAGGCCACAGGGTGAACGAGGGAAAAAACACAACAAGAAGGCGAGGAACCTTTTTTCAATTCCGGCTTTTGATGGAAAACCTAGGCTCTGGGATTAGGTCAAAGTCATCTCCGTGGGTCAAAAAGTAGATATCCATTTCAGTCTTCCCGATCTTGGTAATTCGCATTAATGGCATTCCATTTATAAGCGCATCATGGCTACGCATACTTGAAACTTTAAATTTGGACCAAGCTATCCCAGGATCGGTTGTGGACTTGACCTCAAAAGCCTTTTCTTCCCCATTCACTAGAATAACCTGTAAATCAATCCCGGAAATATTGACTTTGAATTCGCATCCGGGATATTTTCTTTTGAAAAACTCTTGCGCCATTAATATTCCTAAATGGCCGACATGGGAATTTTTCCCTGTATTTGGATACTTGGACAAGCAATCACTAAGAAATTCTTCTGTGATGACTAGGCTTTCTTTTTTCATTTCTGGTTTCGACGTTAATAATATGCTGAGTTCATCCCAATCTCCCCGAAGGAATCTTGGGATTGAATTTGCGCTCTAGGAAAATCTCCAAAGCTGCTAGCCAATGGATGCCCTTTTTGTCCTTTAAGTTAAACAGCAGAATCGCTTTGTCAGGCTTGTCATTGATATCCCAAACCCCGATCCCGTTAAAGCTTGTTTTGTCAGTCAAATGTTCAAGCACCCTTTTTCGGCTGTTATCCAAACTTCTTCCAACTCGATATACCGAACCATCCCCAATAAAAACATAAACGCCCGGGTGCCAAACCATATCCTCGCCATCTACTGGTAGCTTCAATTCCCGAATTGCTTCGATAGTCATCGGTCTATGATTTTCCAATAAGTCCAAAACCACAAATTTGTCCTTGATCAAATTGAATTCCTGCTCGAAGGATTCAATCACTTGGTTTACGATTTCAGTTCGATTCATATTTAATGATTGTTCGGGTAATGGGATTACAAATTGCGATTAAAGCCGTTTTAAGCAAATCTCCGATTAGTGGCGTATGGTATAGCATCGCAGCGATTGTTGGAGAACCTCCTAGATAGAGGAAATCTACCCTTTAACTTGGTCGATTTTAAATCCTTCCTTCTCTGCGATTTTCACAATGTTTTGAACATTGTCGATTGTCCATTCAGTTGAAACCACAAAACGAATGTTATCGGCACTAGTCAAAATTTCATGTTCCTTTGTGAAATGCCGTTTATCGTCGGTATGCTGATATTTTTGCTGCACATATCCAAGTTCATTGATGACGCCAGTTGAACCCTGCAAATCATCGCGAAAAATATTCTTTAGCTGGTTGAATGTTTTTGGTTTTACGGCAAGAAAATTCCGAATAAACTCCAACACGAATCTATTTTTTGGAAGCCTAATTCCGTTTCCATTGATGATCATTTTAGTCTTATCCCTTTCCCTTGATAGCAAATGGTTTGGTGAATGCTTGATTTCTTTTTGGGGTATAACGTTCAGATTTTGTATAGCAAGAGTACCTAACTTCCTTATTTCAATTTCCACCTTTTCCAACGCCGCGTCAACAACATCCTCCCCGGATTCTTGAATCAGGTGTTGCCTTACAAGATCCTTCACCTTTTGGTGAAAATCAGGCGAAACGATCCTTTTTGTGAGTTCCGCTACTTTCTGCTTCTGGTTGATTTCATTGAGAGAATCCGCGGCGAAAGCATGGAGTGCGTCCGCGCTAAAGCTTTCCTTGGAAAACAACTCTACAAATTGCTCTCCGGCGGAGGAATCCCTCTTAAAGTCAATGGTTTTGATCAATGCGGCATTTTCTTGTTTGTTGAGGTGACCATCATAGAAAACTTGAATCTGTGGCCCAATCAAGATGCCAAAAGGTAGTTTGAACTGCCGCATATAAGTCGACAGCTGAATCTGATTTTGTGCAGATAGTGGCAGGTTTGGTCTTTTGATTTCAACCACAAAAAGCTTTTGCCCAGTTGAATTTGACTTGATCAGAAAATCGGGTTTTAGGCTGTTTTTTGTTGATCCAAGTTGGAAACTTGGCCTGATTTCAAAATCTCCCGAAAATTCCCGCCACCCAAGGACATAAAGTGCTTTGTCTACAATCGCTTCAAATTCCTTTTCGGAAATGTCGCCGTTTATCTTTTCCGAAAGATGGTAACAGAGTTCATTCCATTTTTCTTTGCTCATTTTTCTGACGCTGGTTTTTGGTTTCTTGAATAATAGCGTAACTCTTTAAAAATCGTAAAAATGACGTTTAATCCCTATTCGCCGTCAAAATAATCGTTATCAATATTCGCAAATTCGTAATTCCTTTGGCAGGAGAGACCAAGATATTTCGTTGTAAAAAGAGAATTATTCAGTGATTAATCATGTTCAATAACCTTTTTTCAGAATCAATGATTGGTCTGCCTAGACATAAACAATCGGGATTAAGTTGAAAGTATAGGAATGCGTCCCTATCACTGGCGTGGATTCGCCTTGCCCCCTTTCTTTTTACATGTAAACAAGAAATGAAAGTTTATTTCCCAAAATTCTCCATGTATCTCTCCATCTCTTCTATTCTATCAAATATCTCCTTAATAGACAGGTCATCTGCTTTTCTCCTTGTGCTGGTTTTTTTGATTTGCCGTAATTTCATCCTCATTGATTTTAGCCTATTCTCAGCGGAGTCCAACTTTCTTTGAAGGTCTTCAATTTCTCTTTTCCTGTCAGTGTATCTCATATGAAAACTGAATGCCAGAAAAATTGAAAAGGCAATCGCTATACTGATTGCAATGTCCCATACCTCATTTACATCAATGATGTATATCAGGAAAGAGATACCGAATAAAAGAACGATTATAGTTAAGAATCCTTTTAAGTTTTCCATGTGTGTGATGTTTTCCTTTATGGTTATGATTGAACCGATTCTAAAGTTTGCTATGTAAGAATTTTTGACCAAGTGAACATCCGAACTGACAAGGACATCTCAGATTTTTTGACAGTTCAATACCCAACTGATTTGAAATCAATTAATTCCAATTCCTCAATCTGGATTGCCATAGCTTCTACAGAGACTTTGAATTGGTTGGCAAGAGTCTCAAATGATTTGCCCGCATAAATGGGTGTAGAGGCGATAAAACGGGAAAGATGTCTTTTTTCTTTGTGCTTCTTTTTTAAATCACTAAGACTGATTCCCAAGTGAAATGCCACATCCTCATCTATTTTGAGTTTTTCAGATTGAAATCGAGCCAAGAATTGTGCCTTCATTTCTTTTCGGGGCATAAGGAAAAATGCGGCAAACTTATCGGCTTGAACTTCAATTGGGTCTCTTTTAGGGTTATCAATTCGGAAATCCAATTCCCTATCTCTATGAAACACCCTTAAACTTTTGTGATGAAGAATGGCATGGCCCAGCTCATGGGCCATTGTGTACCGTTGAACAGGTGGAGAAAACTTAGTTGCTACCCGCACTATTTTTTTGACATTGTCAATTGCTCCTGCTGTCTCTTTTCTGCCATCAAAATCATTAAACGTCCCAAGGCTTGGGACCTTTTTGATATCATAGCCCAAAAAATTAAAAGCCAACTCTGAATTGGTAACAGAATCAAGGTCTTTGGTTGTTGAAACATTGTAAAGTTCCCGTTGGAAGGTCCTAACTGATTTTTCAATTTCGCTAACGTTTATCTTGGATAAAACACCACCAATTTTGGCATGGGAACGTTTTGCTTTCTCGATTTGCTTTTGAAGGATTTTAATTTTGGTTTGGGCTTCAGCGTAAGTTTTAAAATAGTCTGATCGAATTTTGTCAATCTCCAACTCAAGATCATCAAGTTCTTCGTGTTCGATAAGTTGTCTCAGATTTAATTCAGCAATATGGAGGCTACCCATCACTACTGATAAAGAGTTTTGTACTGCCAGAGCTGAGTCTCCTCTAGCACCCTTAAAACCATTCAAAAAAACATAAAGTCCCTCTCTAGCAATTTCGTGAGATAACTTTGCGATCTCAAGTACAATTTTTGTAGCTAAAAGATGATCTTGGTCTAACTTGGATTTTACCTTAAGAAACTTGTTAGGAATTCCTTCCTCAATTTCAGATTTCAGATCGTCACGAAGTTTCCGAGTCGTTATTACCTCGTCAAAGACAATATAATCATCATGAAAAAGCTGGTTTAGCCGTGGTATATACACATTTTCAATTTTCTCCTTTAAAATCTGCATTTGAGCCCACTCGTGACCGTACTTTTCTTTTTTGTTCGGTTTCAATGTTATTTTTATGACTGTTAAAAGCAGTTGCGCATTAACCACTACTTGCAAAGCGGCCGAACTTCCAGAACCTGGAATGTGCTTTCCAGCTCCAATTTTTTCCAGCAATTCGGCTACTGTTATTTTCGAAAAGACTATATCCATACTTGTAACGAGATAAATCGGTTTAAACTTCCCTAAAAATACAACTAAAAAAATTTCCAAGCGATTGGGAACCCAAATCTGAAAATATTTTCACTTAACGGTGAAAATCGTTGAAGGAATATAACATCCCCAGAACCCAATCCCGTCAAAAAGGAATTTTATGTATTTGCCTTTTGCGCATTCTAGTATTAGTCATGACACCAGATTGCCTTGAGTAAAATTGCGGAACCTCTATGATGTCAATGCCAATTCTTGATTTGATCCAAAAAAGTAAAAATGAAAATTCCGACTAAATAAGATTCTTAAAATCTCCCTTTTCGACTCTTTTTAGAAGCTTTCTATTCATCTCATTTAAGCCAATTTCGTTTCTCATTTTTGTAATCAGTTTCTCCAACTCCTGGGTTTGAAAGTCAATTATTGAGTTTATATCCTCAATAGGGTTTTCGGAATTTTTCATGTCAATTTCCCCATAAAGTGTATCTAGGTAATTCATGATTTCTGCGATCAATTCCTCAGAAAAATAAATAGACCTCAAACCAATTTCTTTATGGATTTGATCAATTTCGAAATCAATTTTATCTCCGAGTTCATTAAGTTTAACAATATTCATAAAAGCTTTATCCCCAGTAATCAACTCTTCGGCTTCATCCCGAACATCGCCCAAAATTTTCAAAAGTTTAAAAAACTCTCCAATGACATCACTATAAGCTTCCAATTTTTTCAGGTAAACTTGATTCTGAAGATCTATGTTTCTTCCTCGAAAATACGCCGCTACTGAAAAACCCAGAGCGATTACAGATATAAGAATTGTAATCCAGTCATGCATAATCATATTTCATCCAACCCCAACTCCCTCAAAAAAGCATTGTGCTCTTTGGTCTTTTCGGCAATCAATTCATTGATGGAAACCAGTTTCGTGTTCACTTCTTTCAAGTTGATTTGCACTTCGTCTTCTGAGGTGCTGACATATCGTGATATATTCAGATTGTAGCCATTTGTTTCGATCTCATCCATAGATACTCTCCGTGCATAGCGCTCTACGTGGTCGGGTCTGTATTTATAGGTTTCTATGATTTTTTGAATATCATTTTCTCTGTCACCCGATTTTTCACCTTCTCTTAGCGAGTTTTGTCTTTTGCCAGGCTTATATTGTTCCGAGGCATTGATAAACAGGACATCGTCCTGCTTTTTGCACTTTTTCAAAACGAGGATACACACCGGAATTCCGGTCGAATAGAACAAATTGGCTGGAAGGCCGATCACGGTATCAATGTGATTATCCTCCAACAACTTTCGACGGATTCGCTCTTCTGCGCCGCCCCGGAATAGCACCCCGTGCGGAAGAATGATCGCCATGGTTCCTTCCTTGGCCAAAAAGTGGAATCCATGCAGGAGAAACGCAAAGTCAGCCGCTGACTTGGGAGCAAGTCCATAACTCTTGAATCGGAAATCTTCTGCCATGGCTTCATTGGGTTCCCAGCGCAAGCTGAAAGGAGGATTGGCGACAATAGCGTCAAACTCTGTCTTCTTGCTTGGATTCATTTCATTGAGCAGTGGCCAATGGTTTTCCAAAGTGTCGCCATGGAATATCTCAAACTCAGTATCCTTCATCCCATGCAAGAGCATATTCATCCGGGCTAGGTTGTAGGTAGTGATGTTTTTTTCCTGCCCGTAGATTTTGCCGATGCTGCCAAAGTTCTCGACCAACCTGCGCCTCACATTCAATAACAAGGAACCCGAACCGCATGCAAAGTCCAAGACCTTGTCAAGTTTCTTTTTCTTTCCGGTTTTGGGTTCTTGGCTGTCCAGCGTAACAATTTCGGATAGGATGGTAGAAATCTGCTGTGGGGTATAAAACTCCCCAGCTTTCTTGCCAGATCCAGCGGCAAACTCACCGATCAGGTACTCATAGGCATCGCCAAGCGTATCCGAATCCGCGGAAAACTCCGCGATGCCCTCACTGATTTTCTGGATAATGGTACAGAGTTTTTTGTTTCGCTCGGCAGCAGTTCTGCCCAATTTTTCGGAATTCAGATTGATCTCGGAGAAGAGCCCTTGGAAGGTACTCTCAAAGGATTCATTCTCGATAAAACGGAATCCCTCCTCCAAGGTCAGTAACAAATGCTCGTGCTGTGTCCGTGCCATTTCTGCCACATTGCTCCAAAGGTGCTCGGGCTTAATTACATAGTGCACTTTTCGACGCATCTGTTTCTCAAACTCATGCACATCCTCCTCATTGGCCTTGTACCAGACGGAGAGGGGTGTTCGCTTGTCGGAATCATCCAATTTGGGATAATCCGACCCCAACTCTTTTTTTGCAGATTCCTCGTAGTTATGGGACAGGTACCTCAGAAACAAAAAGGAAAGCATGTAATCCCGGAAATCATCCGCGTTCATTGCACCACGTAGGTTGTCTGCTATTTCCCAAAGGGTTTTGCCTAATCTATCTTGATCTTTTTGTGTCATACTTTTCTGTTGAATTCTTTAATTAAAAATACCTGGGATTTTAAATTGATATTTATCAACAAATCCTTTGAGAATTTTTTTGAATAAATCTTTATTATCCTCAGTCATCGGAGAAGGAGCAAATATTGAATACTTGCCATGACTTAGTAACTGAACTGCCCTGTGATAAAGCACTTCATCCTCTAAACCATGGATTACTTCGTCAATCTTATTATATCCAAAAAAACTTACAGCTTTTTCCATTACTGTTCTTAAACCATTAAAATGATAAGTATGAATAACTTCTGAAGTTGCAACTTTTTGCAATTCACTCAATAAAGCGATATGATGAAAAAAAGGTGTATCATCCGTATTTTGTAATCTATAATTTTGAGGACTAGTTAAATGTAGAAAATAGGTTTTGCCTTTCATTTTTAATTCATTGTACATCACATTGAAAAAAAGACTATGGTGAGTAGACAATATAACTTTTACTTTTCGTTCTTTTTCTACTTTCTTTTTCTGGCCTGCTTCCTCTATTTCCTGATATATACCGCTATCTATCATAGTGGCCAAACCGCAGGCTAATGCAATAGCATTGTTTTCATCCAAAGAGGAAATTGGGTCATCAATATAAACATACTTTACCCAATCATAACCTTCAGCACCATCGATTGCCAATTGATAAATTGCAAGGAAAAAACACCAGATAAAAAGATTTTCTTCACCTCTAGATACTTTTATTTTTTCGACATTCTGTGCTACACCATTTACCAGTTCTTCTCTAATAAATCTTACAGCCCAGTGAGATTCCGGATCCTCCTTGTCACTTTCGCTAGGTTTGATATAGTTAAAGTCGATCCTAAAATTGAAATTACTATAATAATGAAGTATAGGGCGGATTTTATTTTCGATATCTAAATCTTCGATTCCTCCAAAAAACTTAGAATATTTATTTAAAAGAAGCACTCTGTGTTCATCGTTATCCAAGTCATTATCCCAAGTAAATAAATCTTCAGTAAACGCGTTAAAATAAAGTGTATCAATTACAGGATTTCTCTTTTTTCTCTTACTAATATTTTTAAATTCAACTGAAAGACGAGTTTTTCCAGTTCCGTTATGGGCATAAAGCAAAACATAGTTATGATCGTTTAGATCATCTCTTAATCTAACTCCCACATTTCTCAATGTTTTATATCCATATATTTTTTTAATGCCACTCATTTTTCAATCATTAATTTTAGGAAATATTCCCTGCATCAATCCTCTTTTATGTAATTTCAAGTGCTCGATCTTCCCCGCCTGTGCTGTAATTAAGGCATCTAAGGACGAGAGGCATGAAGCTATTTTTTGTTGTTCCTTTGGATTTTCCGGCACTGGAAATTTGTACTTAATGAAATTCTTCCCATTGATTGAATTTATTGTCGCTCCAAGATCTGCTTTAACCTGTTTGTCGTAATAGTCGGTTTGAAATAGTTGAAAAACAAATTTGGGATTTTTTGCCCTGAAAACGGTCATAAATGCTCCATGGGTAGCAAATGGAATACCCTGTGGAATAATTGCATTTTTTCCAATGAGATTTTTTGAACCATTTCTGACACATATTAGAATGTCTTTCGGTTGCGTTAAATTAGCACCATTTATATCCTCTCTAACATAGACACAATCGATTAAATCTATTAATCCATTTTGAATGTTTGAAGACCTTAAAACAAGTAAACCTTGATCTCGGACATCTTCTGGGCTGTATGTAAGGCCATTTATCAAAAAACCTAATTCGCTAAGTTCTTTTTGTCTCCACTCTCCTTCCTTCTCAAACTCCTTAAACCGAAACTTTGGTACTTTCTCTCCATCTTGCGGAAAAAGGTTTTGCATCAAGCCTTTTTTGTGATCTTTGAGTAGTTCCAACTTTTGGCTTTGGACGGTAATTACTTCATCTAAAGAAGAAAGACAGGATGCGATTTTTTGTTGTTCTTTTCTTTTTGGAACAGCTACTTTTATTGAACGAAGATTACCCTTGTTAATAGCCATTAGTGTTGAAGAACCAACCATTGACAAAAGTTTTTTCTCAAACTCAGGTCTTACCATTAATTGATATATAAAACCTTCATCTACAAAATCATAAAATTTCAATACGTAGGTATTTGGTGCTAATGTCATTGGTTTATTAAAATAAGGCACTCTGAACACCTTACCAATACTACCAACATTAGCCATCACTATCTCATTTCCATAAAGCGAAGTTTTTGATAGAAAGTCATATCCTCTTTTATCTGTGAATCTTGCAGGCGTGAATGTTTTTTTATCTAAATCAGTAGTTCTAACTAAAACAGCGTATTCATCGCTATTGTAATATGTGACATTTTCTTTAAGAGATGCAAAACTGCCATTTGCGGTATAATCAGCTAAAATATTTATTAGCTCACCGAACTCATTTATTTCCCATTCCCCTTCATTCTTAAACTCAGGAAAACGCAGTTCGGGTATCAACCCTTCGACTCTGCTAAGGGCAAGTTTATCTTCTTTACTCATAAGCTGCTAATCCTGATATTTCACGCCCTTGGGCAAGTTTTTTTAATTGGGGTACGAGGTCTGTCATCAAGGCAAGTTCCTTTACTCGCCGTTCTTTCCAGGTGAGTTTCAGTGGTGCGAGCAGGTCGGTCAGTTTTTCGCCGTCGAAGATCATCCGGCTAAGTATATTTTCCACAAAGTTTTTCAAGTCTGCTGTTTGCAATCCATGCTCCTGTGCGATATGCGCGAGTTCTTTGTTGTATTTATCTTCTCTGAAGGAATCGAAGCCCTTGCGGAGACTATCCACGTCTTTGCCACTGTTCCAGTCCAGGCTACTGATATACTCAGAGAGGTCTTCTTGTTCCTCCATCAGGTTGGCATTGGACCGCAGCAAGCGAATGACCTCTTCCTTGGTCATCCTTTGCCTAGACGGCTTCCTTTGGGTACTGTCGGCAATCAGGTTCATGATGTAGTCGTAATCAATCACCGCTGAGGCAAAGAGCACAAACTCAAAATCAAGTTGCTGAATATCGGCAGGGGCATCGTCTCCTTCCTTAGTTTGTATCTCCCGCAGTTGCTTGGCCGTCTCGATGTAAGAGCTTCGGAATTCCAGCAGGGTTTCCTTGGGCAGGATGGCTTCGATTTGTGCCTGTTGGCTTTCACTGATGTCCGTGTATTGGTCGAGTTGGGTTTTTAGCCGTTGTACTTCTTTGAAGGTTTTCACAAAGGCAATACGCGCGGCATCTCCTTTGAGGTTGTACACCTCCTGAGGCTCATTGACCAAGTGCTGCTGCTCCATAAATACGCCCAAGGCTTCCACCGCCTCTCTGTACTTTTCGATTACCACGGCAGCGGGTTCGACCAGCCAGATTTCTTTGGCACGGCCATTTTCATCACCGGAGTACAGTGTAATGGCCTCGTTTACAGCTTCCTGCTGGGACCGAAAATCGAGGATATTTCCATAGGGCTTGGTATCGTTCAAAACTCGATTGGTGCGGGAGAATGCCTGAATTAGTCCATGGAATTTTAAGTTCTTGTCTACATACAAGGTATTCAAGTACTTGGAGTCAAAGCCCGTCAGCAGCATATCCACGACGATGGTGATGTCGATCTTGTTTTTGGCTGCATAGTCCTTATTGCTGTACTTGTGGTCCTTGATGCGTCTTTGAATGTCCTGGTAGTAGATATCAAACAGGTTGATGTCATGATTGGTACCAAACTGTCGGTTGTAGTCAGCAATGATGGCCTTGAGTGCAGCCTTCTTTTCCTCAGGATTTTGTTTATTGTCTTCCTTTTCCTGAGTTAAGTCTTCCTGGATCTGCTGAATGTCTTTGTTGCCTTCCGCGGGAGGGGAAAACACACAAGCGATGTTCAGCGGATTGAAATTGGGATCGGCTTCTTTTCGTTGCGTTTGGATTCCCTTGAAAAGCTCGTAGTATTTGATCGCATCATTGATCGAAGCCGTGGCCAGTATCGCATTAAACCTGCGGGAATTGGTGGCAGCCTCATGTTTGCCAAGGATAGCCTCTACCACTGCTTGTTGGGCAATGGGTTCACCGGGTTTGGCTTGAATCGTTCCCTGTGCCTTAAAGAAGTCGATGTGAAAACGCAATACATTGCGATCCTCGATGGCATGGGTAATGGTATAGGCATGGAGACGCTGCTGGAAGACGTCTTCGGTGGTTTTGTAAGAGGCTTCCTGTCCGTTGATCTGTTTGTAGTTAGCGTTTAGATCAAAAATCGGCGTTCCTGTAAATCCGAACAGTTGGGAATTTGGGAAAAACTCCTTGATGGCTTGGTGGTTTTCACCAAACTGGGAGCGGTGACATTCGTCAAAGATGAACACCATCCGCTTGTTTCGTAGCGGTTCCAAGCGTTCTTTATAAGCCTTTTTGTTGGTGCCATCCAGCGCCAGACCAAGCTTTTGGATCGTGGTAACGATGACTTTATCCGCGTAAGCAGTCGATAGCAGTCGCCTGACGAGTGTTTCGGTGTTGGTATTTTCCTCTACACTTCCTTCCTGAAATTTATTGAACTCCTCACGGGTTTGCCGGTCAAGGTCTTTTCGATCCACGACAAACAAGCATTTTTCAATGTCTGGGTTGCTCTTAAGTAGGGTAGAGGCTTTGAAAGAAGTCAAGGTTTTCCCGCTACCTGTGGTATGCCAGATGTAGCCATTCCCGCGGTTCTGCTGGATGCAATTCACGATCGCCTTTACTGCATAAATCTGGTACGGACGCATGATAAGCAGCTTCTGTTCGCTTTCCACCAGCACCATGTACTTGCTGATCATTTCACCCAAGGTACACTTGGTGAGAAATCTCGAAGTAAAAGACTCCAGGTGAGTGATCTTTTTATTTTCCTCGTCTGCCAGCTGATAAACCGGCAGAAACTGCTCATCGGCATTGAAAGCGAAATGCTGATTTTTGTTATTGGCGAAATAGTATGTATTGGTCCGGTTGCTCACGATAAACAATTGCATAAAGCAGAGGAGAGAGTTGCCGTATCCGTTACCCGGTTCGTTTTTGTACTCCACAATCTGCTGCATGGCTTTTCTGGCCGATACATCATGTTTTTTCAACTCGATCTGCACCATTGGCAGGCCATTGATCAGCAAAATGATGTCATAGCGTTGATGACTGTTTTCAGTATTGATTCGGAGTTGGCTGATAACTTCAAAGTCGTTTTTGCACCAATCCCTATTATTGACCAAAGTGTAATGGAGCGGCGTGCCATCCTCCCGCTGGAAGTATTGGATTTCTCTTAGAAGCTTGGAAGCTGCAAACACATCCGGATTGATGATTTCCTCACGCAGCCGCAAAAACTCATTATCAGAAAGACGGACACGGTTGAGCGCTTCAAATTTGGATCTGAAGTTTTGCTCAAGCGTTTTCCTGTCCACGATATCAGTACGATAGACATACTTGAGATCGCAGAGTTGATCTATCAGCTGTTTCTCTATTTGGTTTTCAGTACTCATTCAATCTTTCCCAAGAACTTTCTCAAACTTAATCCAATAATTGATTCGATCCGGCAGGCAATATGCGAAAGCCACTTTTTTTATGTCGATTTACCTAAAATTTACCTAAGAGAAAAAACGGGGCGCAAAAATTGGACATCTTCTCCGCGAATTATCTTTTATGATTGTCAGTCATGACTTTGAACATCATGCCCCGTTGTTGCTTAGCCATGTCACGGTTGTAAAAGCTGTCCTCCTCCAATCGGTAGTCCGCTTCCATGATGTGTTTGTTTTGCGACTCCCATTCGAGCCTACCCAGATATTTGAACCAAGCCCATTCGTAGGGTGAAACGGGCATTTTTTCCTTTCTCGCCACTTTAAGAAACTCCTTTTGCATATCTGTAATCGGTTCAATTATTCCATCAGTCAAAGCTTGAAACCAATTGCCGTATTTTTCGATAATTTCGATTTGATCGCTGCTGAAAATAGCAGTTTTGCACCTGACCTTAAAGGGTTCTTTTTCACGAATGAATGCAAGATGTTTTTCCTTCGAATCCATATACATCAATGTTCGAAAATCTGATCCTGCTAAAATACTCGTTTGTCCCATGCCGCGCCATACCGTGTTTGGGGTATTTTTTACCAGATACATGAATTTTGTTAATCAAAAGCATTAAACTGAATTGATTAATCTTTCCTGGTTTTGCAAAAAGTGCCTAATTGTGCAAGGGGAACTTGCATAAATAGGGGAGTTTGCGAAGGGTGTACGGAGACACGGGTGTCTGTGCTATAACGGGCCATTTACGTGGACTTATTGACCACACTAAATAGCCATATAAATTTTCACACAGGGCTGTTGGGCTTAGTTAAATTGGTCGGTCGCAAATTGGGATTGATAGGGGGGGAGATGACATCCCGATGCCTTTCGCGGACCGACCTGCCGTTAGGAATTACAAATTCCCAAAAAAAAATCGAAAAGCGTAGTTACAATTTCCGCATAGAGGGGTGACTTCCGACGCTTTTTGTGCGACAGGTTAAGTTTCAATGACCTTTCTTTCGATTATCCAATCCCTCAGGAATTGGATATTTTCCAAACCTTTCCGAACAGCTTCAAGCTGAGGATCAAATTCCTGGGTTCGGTCGATCTTCCCTGAAAAAATGCGGATAGAAAATGTCTTGTTGTGTTTTTGGAGTACCGCGCCTTGGGGGAGTACCTCTTTGATTTTATATGCAAGCTCCTCGGGGAATCCGGCAAAGGTGGCGTCCACATTTCCTTGCCGCAGCTTGTGTACAAAAGTGACTCCCTTCAACCTTGGATCAGTCAGCTGTGGCCAATCACTGTTGAGGGGTACGATTCCCGGTTTTTTCATGTAAAGGCTGGGATAGGCCTTTTCCTTGAACTGGTAATAGGACTGCCAGAATCTTTGGACGGGAGGGGAGTTTTCTGGTCGGTACCCTCTCCTTTGTTTTTCGATGGCAATCTTAAGCAATGAACTTTTGAAGAGGTTTCGTTTCGAACCCATAAACTCCAGCCTCCTGCAGACGGATTCGTACGTGATAAAATTGTCAAAATCGTTCTGTGTGTTGCAGTATTTCTCTGGGGCAAAAAGCACCGCATAGGCTTCTTGACATTTCCCCTCGCTGACGTAAGCGGATGCCCGCTTTTCATACCTTTCAAACTGTAAATTCTGAAATAGGGCGTCAATCTTGTTTTCAATGAGGACAAATATTTTCCGATCCTCCGAAAAATAGGTGAAAAGGATGTCCGTTTCCCCGAGACCAATTTGTGACATACTCTTCCATGAGCCGTTGACGGATGTCAGGACAGGGAGTTGGAGTTCACGTACAAACCACTCCGCAAAGGTGACATCGGTCGACAATTCCTCCAAAAGAATCAAATCGATGTCCCGTTCTTGGATAGCCTCTACGGGCAAAATGCTGTTTTCCATTTTTGGCAAAAATTGATGGTGGATAAATTTAAACGATTCTTTTCAAATGCATATGCTGATTAAAGTCTGTACAGCTTTCCTAAGTTTCCAAACGCAGGATTCTACAACATCCCGACATCCGTACATCCATACTTCCAAACCTGAAACAAAAAATCGCCTCTCCGAGGCTCGCGATCCCAAGGGAATCCCCATTGCTACAACCAAAACGCCACGCTGTGGCTTAACCTGTCCAAATCTGAACCACAGTTTCTATCATTAGCGCGATCTCCCTCTCCTCGACGACAGGGCGGGGGAGAGGTTTGCATTCATCATTCATGATTCAAAATTCGATATTCATTATTTCCCATCCTCCGAATCTCCCCTCCAATCCCTTTTCCCATTCATCATTATTAATTCAGAATTCACAATTCACCAATCCCTTTTCCCTAATCCCATCTCCCTTCTTCCAATGTTTATTCACCATTTCACCGCTTCTTCTCACTCAAAAACACTAGAGTTAAAATTTACTTTTTCCAATAAAAAACAATCCTATTCTAATTTTACGCTCAAAAAAATACCCAATATTGGTTATTTTTTATTTCAGAAATATGGATTAGTTTCACGTATGCATTGTTCGGTATATGGGTTAATATTTTAAGTACGCGCTTCTCGTATATCGACAGGCACAAGTCAGTTTATCTCGCAAGCTTGGGGTGGGACTGCACGGCAGCTTTTACCCAGGGCCCAGTAACTTTTAACAACCCGTAATTCACAACACTATGAGCAATGTCAAACGATGTGTCGTGTATCCCAAGGATGTCATGGCGATGACAGGGAGAAGTGAAAGGTATTGCCAGCTTCTACTCTGGAAAATCAGGAAGTTTTACAAAAAGAAACCCAAGCAGTTTGTCAGCATCGAGGAGTTTTCCCGGTTTTCGGGAATTCCCGTCCGCGAAATCGAAAGATTCTTCAATGCCAAAGAAAACTCATAAGCTCCTCAATCCCCGTGGTCTGTGTCCGCACAGACCACTTTGCGTTGTCCGACGGTTGTACTGCCGGACACGCTGGTAAAATTGCCTTTGGCGATTGGACTGTTCCTTTCCCATGGTCTGTGCCTCACAGACCATTCCAACCTACCATCATCCGTTTCTGAACACCTCATGCCGCAATTTCAACCCGAATATCTAAACCCATTTCCCAATCTGAACAAGAATCTCGAATCTGAAGCCTTGTATCTTGTGTCTTGAGTCTTGCGTCTATTCCCGACCGCTTTCTGTTCTACTATCGTTCAGCAAAAACCTCCTCCTAATTCCTACATAAATGCGTAAAAATCCGCACAAATGAACCTATTGAAAAAAGTCAATTTTGAATGGATAAATACAATTTGTGTCGACCTAAACCCCAATTTTTCCCTACGGCCTCCCGACCGTCTCCCGACGATGTCCCGACCGTGTCCCGATACCCACCCGACCATTCCCCGACTTTTCGCTAAATTCCTAGAAATCATGGTATTTTTTTGATACAGACTGGATTCGGTTATCCTGAGTCTCCTTAAGTAGGATCCGATGTACAATATTTGAACCGTTCCAAGGCCTAATCCAGTCGTAATCATCAAAAGCCTTCCTTTGTCATTCCGAGTTTTTAAAATTGGGCATTTACAGAAAGGCAATGACAACAGATTCAAACCCCCAACGGGGGTTGAACCATGAACAGCCCCAGGTTTTTCCCGATAATTATCGTGGACCGGGGTAGAGTGTGATGCAAATTTGGATCAACCCCAATGGGGTTGAACTATTGATGTTGGGATTCTTGTCATTGGTAGGCACGAGGAATCTTTTTCTTTTTTTTGTTTACCCCGCTATCCTGCGTTTCCGAATCTAGGACGGTCGTGTTGCAAATGTTCTGTGAGGAAGATTATTCAACAACATAGCGCACATAGCTTTTGATCCGCGACCAACTATGTGTGCGCTGTGAACTATGTGGTGAGATCAGCATCGAGTCGCGACGAATGCACAAATAATCCTGCTTACTGCTTCTGCCAACCGACCACTGCCACTGCCAACTGACCTCTGCTACTGGCCACTTGATTTCATCCCTTCCCGGTTTTTGGTGAAAACCCAATTTCCCAATTTCCCAAATCGCCCCCAAAAACCAAAAAATCGCCGATTCCCTCTACCCCGGGTTGCGGTGCACAAGGAAACCCGTAGATAGAAGGAGAGGAGAAGCACCTTACCCGGGGCTATTCATGTTCCACCCACTCCGGGGTGGTTTTTCAAATTAGTGGAATTTAATTCAAGCGGCGGGATATTTTCTGCGCCTGAAACCGCACAAAATACCCCAATCGGATCGCGCGGAGGAGCGAAAGTCCGCCGGGCCGGCCAGGGCCCTGTGCGATAGCCTAGGATCGGACTTTCTTGACTTTTTGGTTACTTTTTTGTCAAGAAAAAAGTGACAAGAGAAATAGAGAATAGTAATCCCGTCCAGCTTTGAAAGTGAGTAATGGTATTGAGCCAGTTACAATTTGGCAGGAATAGGAGGGTATTTTCAGTTGCATAATCCAATCTCTGTTTGAATAACGAAGGCTTTTCCTTGTCATTCCGAGTTTTTAAAATTGGGCATTTACAGAAAGGCAATGACAGCTGAGTCCCGTCATGCTGAACCGTAGCTTGCGGATCCCGACAGCCGTACGGGAGAAGCATCTCCTGATTTGCGGAGACCCTTCGTTCCTCAGGGTGACGCCTAACTCTCTGTCATTGGTAGGCACGAGGAATCTTTTCTTCCCTTTGTTTTCGTTATCCTGCGTTTCCTAACGCAGATTTTTGTTCACCCTTGTCCAATGAGGGATGCCGCCCTTTCAGGGCTTGGGGGAAATCGGTTTCCCTTATGCGAAGGGCTGCACCCTTCGCTAGAAGATGCCGCCCCGTTGGGGCTCCATGTACCCAAATCCGAACACAATACCTCCCAGCTAAAACGTCTCCCTCTCCTCGAGGAGAGGATAGGGGTGAGGTGCTCAATTCCCCAAACTGCACAAATTACCTCAATCGATCGCGCGCCGGGAATGAAAGTCCGCCGGGCCGGCCTGGGCCTTGCGCGCAGATAGGATCGGACTTTCTTGTCTCCCGATCACCATCGGGATTGGTTACTTCCTGCCTGTCGGCAGACAGGTTTTTGACAAGAAAAAAAAGTGACAACGGAAAGAAACATAAAGAGTCCAAATCAAGGATTGACGAGGCCATTAACGCTCCTATTAGAAATCGCTCACAAAATCGCCTCTACGTGGCTCGCGATCCCAAGGGAATCCCCATGCTGCATTCAATACGCCACGCTGTGGCTTAACCTGTCCAAATCTGAACCACAGTTTCTTTCATTAGCGCGATCACCCTCTCCTCGACGACAGGGCCGGCCTGAACTTCCCATTCATCATTCATCATTCAAAATTCGATATTCATCATTCCCCAACCTTCCAACCTTAAATTCAAAATCGCCTCTCCGAGGCTCGCGATCCACCATCAAACCCCATTTCTACAATCAAAACGCCACGCTGTGGCTATCTTTCCCTAAATCTGATCAAAGATTCCTCCCGCTGCTGTGTTCTCCCTCTCCTCGAGGAGAGGGCCGGGGTGAGGTTTATTCCATTCATCATTCATCATTCATCATTCATAATTCCCCAACCTTCAAACCTCCCCCTCCAATCCCCAATCCCCAATCCCCATTCTCCATTCCCCTTGGCCACCCATTCATCATTCATCATTATGAATTCCCATTCCCCATTCCCCGAATCAATCCGTTTAAAAACGAACAGAACGCACATTCATTTTCATTTTACCACCCCTCCGCCCAATTTGGAGCCATGTTTCACTTAAAACACCTACAATTATGGCAAAACAGATGAGTGTATTTACCCTGAAGGGAAATATTGGAAGAATCAATTTCTTCGAGAACAAAGATGGTTTCCAAGCCAGGGAAAAAGGAGGCGTGTCCAAAAACCGCATCATGACAGACCCCAAGTTCGCAAGGGTCAGGGAGAACATCGCGGAGTTTACGGCCAACGCCGAAGCGGTCAAGCTGCTGAGGACCGCCATGCGTCCCGCGGTTCAGAAAATCACCGATACCAAACTCCACGTCCGCTTGGTCAACAAGATGATGCAGGTCCTCAAATCCGATCCCATCAACAGGAGGGGAGAGCGGAAGGTCCAGGAAGGGGATTGGTCGATGTTGGCAGGAGTGGAGCTCAACAGCACCACGCCATTGTCCCAAACCTTGAAGATCCACGTCGACCCGATCGACACCCCAACGGATTGGGGAGTCACCGTGCCGGCCTTCAGCCCAAGCGATGACATCATCCTCGCCCAAGGCGCCACCCACCTCCGCTTCTTTCTTGCGGGCGTGTCCCTGGACTTTGAAGCCGGTATCACCACCTTGGTCACGAGTCCATCTGTCGAGATTCCGGTCGAACTTGCCGCAGGGCCCGTCAACCTGAGCATCCTCAAGTCCCAGGTTCCGCATTCCCACAAGGTCTTGGTGTTTGGAGTAGAGTTCCTCCAAATTGTCAATGGCGAGAACTACCCACTCCTCAACAGTTCCAACGGTGCGGGGGTGATACTCTTAACAGAAAGGAGCTAAGCCATGAGACTTTTGTTGATCAGAAGACACGGCCGCCTAATCACGACCT
Source organism: Mariniradius sediminis (assembly GCF_021491425.1). Taxonomy (NCBI): domain Bacteria; kingdom Pseudomonadati; phylum Bacteroidota; class Cytophagia; order Cytophagales; family Cyclobacteriaceae; genus Mariniradius; species Mariniradius sediminis. Next base: position 34,067 of record NZ_JAKEVZ010000022.1, read on the forward strand.
CCGTGTTGTGCTGCGGCAATGTTACGTGGGCCTCGATGTTGGCAATAGCGGAAGATAGGGAAGCGGTTCCTGTCGGGAACTATGAGCTCTTCTGGGACTACTCCGAAAAAGAGGGTTGGCATTTCCGACTCGTACAAATCGGGGGGACGGCCGTCGCAAGGATTCTTCCCTTCCGGCTCGGGAAACTGCCAAAGTGCGCATTCTTGCCGGTGATGGGCTTCAAGAATGCAGCCGAAACGCCCAACCTGGCCTTCCAGCGCCTCATGGACCGGATGGAGCCTTACCCTGGGGAAGACTGGAAAGTGGAGATCATGGACCTTCCACCAAAGACAAAAGGGAAGCCATGCAAACTGGCCAGTTGACCCTAATCCTGGGAACGGTGGTGACCATCCTGCTATCGGTCATCGCCTACTTCCTCAAGCTCCTGGTGCAGGACATCCGCGACCTCAAGCGCGACCATATGGACCTGCGTGAGCTCTGCATTTGGCTCAAAGCCGAGCAGAGTAACCTGAGAATGTACCTGGAACAGGGGAGGCGCAAAGCCTCCCCACCGGTTCCGGGAAATCGTTTCACGGCAAAACCAAACTAAAGATGAATATCAATGAAGTAAAAGACAGGATTTCCAAACCCACCCCGCCCTTTTTCAGGCAACTGAGAACCATCGGGTTGGCGTTGGCTGGCGTAGGTGCTGCCATCCTTGCGGCGCCGGTAAGCCTCCCGGCGGTGCTTGTCACTGCCGCGGGTTACCTGGTTACGGGAGGGGCAGTCCTCTCCGCAGTCAGCCAAGCGACAGTCAAGGGCGAATAAGCCACCAAACCAAAAAGCCGGCAAGGTTTCCTTGTCGGCTTTTTCTATTTCCCATGTTATTCAATGCCTGCTTCTTTTTAATGTTCAAACACTATCTCCAGGATTGAGGAGACACTGCTCCACGAAAGCAATCAGGACCTCTGGGTAACACCCGACACGCTTTCATTGGCAGGCTTGAGGAATTTATTCCTTTCCTTTGTTCGCCAGGTTTTCCTCTATTTCCGAAAGCAGGTTTTCAGGGCCCAATCCATGATTAGGAGGAAAGGCGTAGATTTTTTGAAAATAGCTGAATTAGCCAATTACAAATTGGCAATGACAGGAGGGTGGGATTACAAATCCCACCCAGCGGGGGGTGGTGTTTCAAATTAGTGGAATTTAATTCAAGCGGCGGGATATTTTCTGCGCCTGAAACTGCACAAGTTACCTCAATCGATCGCGCGCAGGGAATGAAAGTCCGCCGGGCCGGCTAGGGCCTTGCGCGCTGATAGGATCGGACTTTCCTGACTTTTTGGTTACTTTTTTGTCAAGAAAAAAGTGACAAGAGAAAGAGAGAATAGTAATCCCGTCCAGCTCTGAAAGTCAGAAATGGTGTTGAGCCAGTTACAATTTGGCAGGAATAGGAGGGTATCTTCAGTTGCATGATCCAATCACTGTTTGAATAACGAAGGCTTTTCCTTGTCATTCCGAGTTTTTAAAACTTGGGATTTACAGATAGGGAATGACGGCTGTGGCCCGTCATGCTGAACCGTAGCTTGCGGATCCCGACAGCCGTACGGGAGAAGCATCTCCATGATTGAGGAAACTCCTCCCCACGAATCGGGACCTCTGGGTGACGCCCGACACCTTGCCAATGGTAGGCACGAGGAATCTAACCCTTTTCCTCTTTTTTATCCCGTTTTCCTGTATTTCCGAAAGCAGGTTTTCAGGGCGCAATCCATGATTAAGAAGAAAGGCTTAAATTTTTCGAAAATTGCCGAATTAGCCAATTTCAAATTGGCAATGATAGGAGGGCGGGATTACAAATCCCACCCAGCGGGGGGTGGTGTTTCAAATTAGTGGAATTAAATTCAAGCGGCGGGATATTTTCTGCGCCTGAAACTGCACAAATTACCTCAATCGATCGCGCGCAGGGAATGAAAGTCCGCCGGGCCGGCTAGGGCCTTGCGCGCTGATAGGATCGGACTTTCTTGACTTTTTGGTTACTTTTTTGTCAAGAAAAAAGTGACAAGAGAAAGAGAGAATAGTAATCCCGTCCAGCTCTGAAAGTGAGAAATGGTATTGAGCCAGTTACAATTTGGCAGGAATAGGAGGGTATCTTCAGTTGCATGATCCAATCACTGTTTGAATAACGAAGGCTTTTTCTTGTCATTCCGAGTTTTTAAAATTGGGCATTTACAGATAGGGAATGACAGCTGTGGCCAGTCATGCTGAACCGTAGCTTGCGGATCCCGACAGCCGTACGGGAGAAGCATCTCCGTGATTGAGGAAACTCATCTCCACGAACCGGGACCTCTGGGTGACGCCCGACACGTTGCCAATGGTAGGCACGAGGAATCTAACCCGTTCCTTTTTTCGCCACGTTTTCCTGTATTTCCGAAAGCAGGTTTTCAGGGCGCGATCCATGATTAGGAGGAAAGGCGTAGATTTTTTGATAATACCTGGATTAGCCAATTACAAATTGGAAGGATAGGAGGGTGGGATTACAAATCCCACCCAGCGAGGGAGATGAATGGTGAAATCAATGAGTTTTAAAATACTCTGTTGCACCGGGAAGCTGTGAAAGATCCAATTCAAGTTCGGTGCCGGCTGAATCGGCAAATACGCCCACCGTAAATGAACCATAGGCAATAAGTTTGAGCCTCGATACCCCTTCTACCACCTTTACCAACCTCACTTCTGGTTTAAATGATGGGTGTAGAGCAAAAATCACAATTTCTCCATCGAATAACGGGTGTTGGACCGGATCGGTCGAGCTGACTTCCAAAGTAACCTCATATAACCCTAGAAATAGTTCTTTAACAGTTCCCTCTAATTTGCGATAGTTCCTTTCGGGAAGGCCTCCCCATTTCGCCTTATGTGGATCATCCGGCACTTGACTACCAATTACTTTGGCCCTTTCGCTGGCAATGTTTTTAAGTTCTTCAATTCTTGTAACATCTTGTGCAACGACGGTAGATAGTTGTTTTACTTCATTTTCGGACTGCAATGACTCGTTAGCCAGCTCACGCATGACAGAAGTTTGCTTCTCAAGGACCTTCACTTCCTCTTTGCTTGATTCAAGCTCGGCTTTGACGTTAAGTAGTTCGTCGTCGACCATTCTGTACTGAAGAGACAAAAACAGTCTCATGTAATTGTAGCCAAAATACAGTCCTAGGAATCCAAAATAAACCAGTATCGAAATGCTAAACACGTCGATAGAGGTATTGGCAGGTGACCCAATGGACTTGACCATGTATTCTCCGAAACTGAGTAGAAATCCAGGGATTTTGATAAGGTTGACGAGACTGAGTCCCACGATGATTTTTGTAAGCCATTCAGATATTTCAACGAGGCTATTGTTGAGGGAATAGCCGTCGTCCTCATTCCCTTTCCTTTTTGGCATACCGAAGAGAATCCCGATAAAAAAACTGCCACTGAACGAAGCCAACGCAACGATGAAGCACAAAGCAAAGATTTTGAAGCTGAAAAAGAATGCCGCATAGAGTATTGTCGTAACAACACCCGTTAGTGCTGCATACAACAGCGTGTTGCGGAGGTGGATTAATCCCTCGGATTTATCCGAAATGTTCAGGTTTTTTTGTTGGGAGACCATTTGGAAAGAAATAAATCAGATAAAGACAAAAATGACATTAATGTGACTAATGGTCGGCTTTGGAACAAACCGTGTAACAATATGCTAAATATTTTTATCAGGAACAATAACTCACACATTTTGAGTTGATTGCGTGAATTTCCGGCCGCTCGAGGATTGCAACGTTGGAGATTTTCGTAGTTGTACCTTTGGAGATTTTGTAATTGGGTAGTTCCAGTGTAGGCCGTATTCCTTCGATGCTTGTTTGATCCTTTCAGTCCGGCGCTGGATGAAGGTCCTTAGGTGTGCATTTTTTGTATATGGAGTTTTTCTTAAATAAAATGAAGGTCGGTGAGGTTTTGAAAAATCACGTAACTAATTGGACTGGGTGCGGCTGATCAATCCAATTGTTCGTTGAATGGGATTGGATGAAGTTGGCTACAAGCTCGCGAAGAGCTGCACCATTCACTGAAAGATGCAGGCGCTTCGGACTAGTAATCGCGGTAAAGCCGTCTATCTCGTTATAAATGTGGAATACCCTAGTTGGTACTGGGAGAAATTATTTGACCATTTGTCCCATTGGTGAAATGACCTAAACCTGAAGAAAAATCGACCCCTGGTACCAGGATTAAAATTGAAGTAGGCCATCAGTGTGATTCTATGGAGATGATTCTCTTCTTTAGGCTCTACTTTAGGCTCTGCTTTTGCATCAAATACATCTGCAATTTGATTGAACCCTCGTTCGTCCGAAACTATCAGGTTTGGAGAATAGTTAAAGACGAGACCGTATCTTTCATCACCATTGATTCGATATCCAATCTCGGGATTAAACTGGAAGGTATTTGTGAAACCCCTTGTATTATTCACACCGGTATCATTATCTGGCACCTTGAGGTCGGTACGTCCAAATCTGAATCCTGCGTTTAAGTAAAATGTAGATTTCGCAAATGGCATATCCATAAATGTTAGGTTCAAATCAGCACCGACGCTGATTTTCTCAAACTGACGGATGTCCAATGTTGAAGCTACTAGCGAGTTGGGATCTACTCTTGTTAATTCTAATTCCCTAAGGTTGCTTTCAATTTTCGAAACCACAAATTCAGGTCGTATATAGTTAAAGAATCCTACATTGAATTTTCTATGGATAAACCATCTAAATGGGGAAATAATATCGGATTTGCCGTAGCGCCTGGTTACAAGAGGTATTTCCTTATCAACCTCAAATTGAATTAGTCCATTAGGTTTTTCTCCATTAATCCCTGCGAGGTCAGAAAATACCTTAGCCTGAAGTATTTCAGTGCTTTTATTCTTGTATAACTCTTTTTCCTGCGTAGTACTCGGAGTTATTTTGATCGTTCCGTCCATTGGACTGTAGTCAGTCCGATCCAATACCAATAATTCCTCCACATTGGTAACGACATCTTTAAAATCAAGAGAAAACTGGGTTTTGTCGTAAATGACTGCTATCAATTTTTCATCGTTCAATTCGGTAAGATCCAGTTTCGCAGAAAAACCCAAAGGATATTGATTGATGAACTTCATCATACTTGGGATTCCCTTTGGTAGAGAGTGAGTCTCTATGTCATCTGAAAAAGGAAACATAGGTTCTGTCATTACAACCATATTCTCGATAAACCCGCCATTGAATTCAAGTTGCACATTTGATATTTTAACTTCAAAAGTCCCCGTTTTGTAAAGCTGATTAATATAGAACTCTTCAATTTTCCTGTTAAAATTCTCCAATTCGGTTTTTTCTGCACTTTTTTCCGATAGGGTATTCTCTTGCTCTTTAAGGGAATTAAAATAACCAGAATCTTTTTCATTCAATTTTCCAAGCAGTTCATTTCTTTCCTTAAGATGTTTTGCGATAGTAGAAGTTTTTTGGAGGTCTTTGTTTAGATTTCTTATTTCAGGAAGAAAGAATTTTGTCTCGATGAGTTGAGCGTCATCGATATCATTAGCTTCAACTGTTTTAAATCCTCTAGATACAAAACTTGAGCTTCTTGATTGATTGAATTCGCTTTCTAGCGACCTGAAAAAAATTTTTAATTTAGAATTAATTGAATCCACTTCTGGCCTCAAATTGGTTTCGGTTGTTGAAGATGTTTCTATGCTATAGTTTAATCCGTCAATTTTATTGTATAGCGAATTAATACCTGAAGAAAGCTCCATCTTCAATGAGTCTATTTCCTTAGTTATTTTTGTTATCATTTTAGAATTCGCATCCCTTTGCGTCATTAATTTTTTGATCTCATCTTCCGTCTTTGAAATGGAGGAATATGCTTCTTTTTTGGTTTTTTGGTTTTCTCTAATTTGTGCTTTAAGTACTTCTTCCGTGTAATAATTTGAATTGAGAAGGTAATTTTGAAGAATTGAAAGATATTTTTCTCTTTTGTTTGGCCTTGTTAAACTTGATTTCTGAGTTTTTTCTAACTCTCTGACCATTAAAGAATATTGTTCTTTATACACGTCTTTAGAGGTATTTTGAAAGGAACTGTAGCTTTTCAACAAATTTTGAATCCTTTTAATTTCCATAGACTCCTTATGGGAGAAGGACTGTTTTACTTCATTTAGAAATCGAGTTTCGGCTTCTTCTAGTGTTATTTCTAGTACCTGTTTCTTAGGATCTTGAAATAATGAAATCGAATCGGGTTTTGTTTCTTTATTCAAGCGATTTTCCAATAGGAAATTTCTTACATCGTTTTCTTTTACAAAATTGGATTTCCCATGGGATATTTTTCTTACAGTAGCCTTATCTCCAAATTTTATCGTCATAGCCAACGGCCCATTTTCATCCTGCGGTAGTGCAGGTCTTATCACATTGAGCGCGTAATAATACATTTGGGACTCACTCAATGCTTTCTTCTTAAAATCATCAGAAAATGCGCTTAGACTGTTTATCGCTTTTTTGAAGTTTAAATCAAAGGTGCTTTGATCATTAAAAATTAGTTTAAAACTAGTGAGCTCTGAGTTATCGTTCTTTACATCAAAAATTGAATAAATATACTCCTCATTTTCGATATGCAGTTGAAGTATATAATCAGCATCTCCTCCTAAATTCACCTTACCGATGAGTTTTTTTTCTTGTGCTAAGCAAAGTGAAGCACAGATAATCGAGAATAATCCTGGCAAAAGTAATGACCTCAGTTTCATAGTTTATTTGTTTTTAAATTCTAAGGAAAGAAATTGACTGAAGATTCGTTAATGGCAAACTGATAGTGTGCTATTTGCTTTAGATTTCGGTCGAATCCAGAAGAATCTGGTAGCCAATACCTTAAAGCTTATTGCTTCAAGTAGGGAAATTCAGCCCCTGCGAGAGGACGATTTGCGATCGTTCCCGTTTTTTGCGAGCTTGAGGGAAACAAAGGATGGAGCTTATGAAGCATTTTCTGGTGATGGCACTGATGGGGCTTTTTGGTGTGGCTGCTGCCCAGTCCGGCGAGCAGCCGAATATCCTCTGGATATCGGTCGAGGATATCAGCCCGCTGCTGTCGATGTACGGGGATGGGACGGTGTCCACGCCACACCTGGACCGCTTGGCCAGGGAAGGGATGACCTTTACGCAGGCCTATGCGACGGTGGGCGTCTGTGCACCCAGCCGCAGCAGCATCATCACAGGCATGTATCCCGTCAGCATTGGCACCCATAACATGCGCACGGGACCGCACTACGCCTTCCGAGAACCCGAAAACGAGACCTACAAAAGCTACTATGGGCAGAAGGATATCCGCGGCCGCAATGTGCCCGAATATGCCGCCGTGCCACCCCCTTATGTGAAGTGCTTTACCGAATACCTCCGTGCGGCGGGCTACTTCACCAGCAATGCCGCCAAGACCGACTACCAGTTCAATGCGCCCCTCACGGCTTGGGACGAGATTGGCCGGGATGCCCACTTCCGCAACCGCAAGCCCGGGCAGCCCTTTTTCTCCGTCTTCAATTTTGAGATCACCCACGAGTCACGGGTATTTATGAAAAAGGAAGATCCCATGTTGGCCGATACTGCCAAGGTGCCCCTGCCGGACTATTTTCCCCCATTACCCATCGTCAAGCGCGATGTCGGGCGGGTCTATTCCAATATTGTGGAGTTGGACGCCCAGATCGGGAAGCTCTTGGCCGAGTTGGAGGAGGCCGGGCTGATGGACAAGACCATCATTTTCTTTTGGTCGGACCACGGGGGACCCCTGCTGCGGCAGAAGCGTGCCGTGGGTAATTCCGGCCTGCACGTGCCGCTTATGGTCCGCTTTCCCGACAAGCGGAATGCGGGTACGCGGGTGGACCAAATCGTTTCCCTGATGGACCTGGGTCCGACGGTGCTTTCCCTCGCGAATATTCCCGTGCCGAGTTACATGCAGGGGAAAGCCTTTTTGGGGAAATACAAGGCGGCGACACCCCATCGCTATGCCCTCGGTTCGGCGGACCGCTTCGACGAGGCTGTGGATATGAGCCGTTCGGCGATTGATGGGCGCTTTGTGTACATTCGGAACTTTCGGCCTGAGTTGCCGCTGATCTATCGGAATGCCTACCGGGAACAAATCGACATGACCAAGACCCTGATCGAGATGGACTTGGCGGGGGAATTGACAGGGGATGCCGCCTATATCTTTATGAACACCAAGCCCGTCGAGGAACTCTATGACTTAGAAAAGGATCCTTATGAGGTGCATAATTTGGCGGAAGATCCGGCGTACAGGGAGAAATTGGAAGAGCTGCGCGCCGCTTTGGCAAGATGGCAGTTGGAGGTGGGGGATTTGGGCTTTGTGCCCGAGCATGATTTGGTGGAGATGATGTGGCCGGGGATGCTGCAGCCCGAGACGGCGGGGGTGGTTTTTGAGCAAAAGGGGAAGGAATTGCATTTGCGGTCCAGGACCGAGGGAGCGAGCATTGCCTACCAGGTAGGAGAGGAGATTGGGGGAAAGGCCTGGAGACTGTACCATCAGCCCATTCCCGCCGGCCAAAAAGTCGCCGCCCGTGCCGTACGTATCGGGTACAAAACCTCGGGCGTAAGTGTGTGGGAGTGAGTTGCGTTATCCTGCGTTTCCGAACGCAGGAGGTTGTTTCATACAATAGATGTAGGATGCCGCCCCTTCGGGGCTTCGGGGAATCGGCTCTGCATGTGCGAAGGGCTACACCCTTCGCTATGGGATGGCACCCCGTTGGGGCTGTGAATCCTTGAATCTGAAAAGTAATCCTTCCGCGAGTGATTCTCCCTCTCCTCGAGGAGAGGGTCGGGGTGAGGTGGTTAATCCCTTAAACTGAACAAAGTACTTGATTAGCAAGCGCGCGGGGATTGAAAGTCCGCCGGGCCGGCCCGGGCCTCGTGCGTTAGCCTAGGATCGGACTTTCTTGTCTCCCGATAACTACCTTAGATTTGATCGATTGTATTTAACCAAGAAGGGTGGTATAATTGAAAACCTGCCAGCGATCCATCGATAGCCTTAGTAGAGCACTATCCCGATATTTGGAGCTGACAGGTTTAAAGAACCAAG
>NZ_JAKEVZ010000023.1:0-40367 GCF_021491425.1 Mariniradius sediminis
CTGCTTTCGAGAATCTTTGCTGTCATAGACAGAGACTCACCATATGTAGAAATCCACAAGTATGCAGCCTAAAAAAATCAGTAAAATTGTACTATTCCATTTGCTTTAATCTTAGAATACAGGCAGGTTTTGGAGGAGTTTTTGGGGCATTTTTCTACAGAAAAAAATCATGGTTTGGGTTCAAAGTCAGGGTCTGACAGAAAAATGATTTGGTCCGCGAGCGCCTCGAGTCGCTCTAGTTTAGTGAGATAATTGATGATTCCCCAGGCTTGATTGTCCAAATGATTCTCAAATTCCAGTTCCTGAAACAGCTTGTGGACTTGAGGGTTTAGTCTTGACTTTCCCGTTCCCTTCAAGAGGGAATACTGATCGATGTTCTTCATCGAGGTATTTTTTGTAAGGTAGGGAAGAAACAGGTTTTGACTAGTCTCATCCATTGTTTCGTAGCTTTCTTCCTTTTCTTCGATGGCACTTCCACAGTCAAAAATCAATAGGCGCAGCGATTCTGAGGAAATAAGGTTGAGATTGCCTGAAGAAATCAAATCTGCAAGAACGGATTGACTTGGACTAAAATCCCCATAATCCAGACTTATCGCAATAAGGCTGTCCAGATTATGCTTTGCGAGAACATCATCCGGTTCATTGATCAATTCCAGCGCTGCATTGGTGCCGTTCAGGACGTTCCGATGTAGCTTAATCGTGGCTTGAAGTTTTTCTTTGTTTTTTTGAAATTCCAGATGAAGGTCTTTCAGGATCAATTTCTCCTTGTGTTTGTTTTTCAAATTTTCATTCCAGGTATTGATGCTCAGGGCAATCAATATTCCGATGACCACGAGTACAATTTCTCCGATGGCATAGACAAGATAGCGTGTTACCCGGTTTTCGGCGAGGAGTTTTTGGCGGATTTTTCGGAAAATTGCGATCATTGGAATCGGGTAACTGAGTCTTTTTTTAAACATTGTCCCATAGGGACAAAATATGGGTAGAAAACAGATCGGTAGAATTGATTAGCGTGCCGTAGGCCTGCCTGTCCGGTAGGCAGGTACGCCATATAGTTTGTAATGCGAAAAGGTTCCTCATATATCCCGTACCCCCCTGAAGATCGGGAGGCGGGTACAGCATATAGTTATTCAATCGGTTTGAAAATATAGCGTGGATCAAATTCTATCTCATGAATTTTCAGAAGTTCTTCATATTCCTCTAGAAAAGATCTTTTTGAATGATGTTTTTCCTGATCTTGAATATACTTGATTACCCTTGGTACCTGATTTTTTGAATAAGAAAAAGCTCCATACCCAGCTTGCCAGGAAAATTTTCCATTGACAAAACCCTTCTCATTTATCCATTTGGATGAATCTTCCTTCACCATTTGCATCAAATCTGCCAATGCCTGTGTTGGTCTAAAACCGATCAGTATATGAACATGGTCAGGCATTCCGTTGATCTGCAAAACTTTGTGGCCGTGATTTTGAATCAATCCTGTGATGTACTTATACAGCTCGTCTTTCCAGTTATTGTTGATGATGGATATCCGGTTTTGAACCGCAAAAAAAGCTTGAATATGAATTTGTGTGTAGGTATTTGCCATGGCTGTGAAATATATTACGTATGCGTCTGTCCAGTAGGCAGGTATGCAATTAAATTCATTTTTAGGGTTTCTGACATATCCCGTACCCGCCTGCCGGACGGGCAGGCCTAAAGGCACGGGGGGGCATGGCTAATCGCAAGTTCTACCCATATCAAGTCCCTAAAGGGACTACCGTCCTTCTTTTCCTGAAGGAGTTTTTGCGAGTTTTGCGAAAGATGCTTGTCCTATTATTTCTTTTTTTCTATTCTATTGCTTATGTTCTTTTCATCTATCCAATCTTTTTATTTCCCTCTCCAAATCTTGGATCATCCCTTCCACGGATTTCCTCAGGTTTTCATAAAAGAAGCCGATATAAGACCCGGTGCGATTGCGCTGGGTTTTGATAAAATACAGATATTCCCTGCCCTTTTTAAGGGATTCAAAGTCCAAGGGAACCATGTTTCCCTCAAAGGTGGATTTCCCGGAAAAATTCCACCCGGATTCGAATCGACTCGGCAGAATGTACCTCATATTGTGTTCTACCTCGGCCAATTCTTCCTGTTCCGCCTTGAGGAAAAAATCATATTGGGAGTCATAGACTGCAATCAGCTTATTACGGATTTCGGCGTTAGAAATGATGTCCAATCCCCTGGATTTGGCGGTTTCGAAGGAACTGGTCGAGTGGACAAAGTGGATCGGCAAAAGGGTGTAATTGAAATGAAAGGCCAACGAATCATGGTAAACGCCGTCATTTTCCAGTACTCCCAGAATCAAATCCAAGGCTCTTTCGCTTTTTCCCAGCTCCTCCATATTCAGCTTGATTTCCCCCAAATCAGTAGTAAGTTCGGTTTTACAGCCTTTCAGGATTTCAAGTTCAGCTCGCTTCAGATTTCTATTTTCCCCATAATTGGACAGCTCAAAAGCGCCATAGATACCGATGATCAGCACCAGAATCTCGATCATGTATTCCGGCCATTTTTCTCTAAGAAGGTGGAGGATTCGTTTCATAGGGACACAATCAATTCATTATAGGTAACCGGTACTACAAGCGATATTTCTTTTTGATCTCCTCGATCAGATCTTCACCGATTTCCAACTGCACTTTGTACTCCTGAAGGGAACGCCCCATCATAGTCCTGACTGTCACGATTTTATTGATGAAGATTTCCAAGGTATTTTGGTCCGGGATCTTGATATACATCGTCTTGGTGACTGGCCTGTCGAAGCGCAACTCCCCCGTCACTTCAAAATTGAGAATAGTCGCAGCAAAGGGAACAAGTTCCCATTCGGCCTTTTCGACTATCTCCTCCCGGAATACTGTCTTCTTCAACTGGTTGTCATAGGCATTCATTTGGTTGACCAGCTCTTGATCGAAATACCGCAGCGTACCCGAGGATTTCATTTGGGAATAAGTGCCGTCAGTCGGAGCAAAGGGAAAGGTGGTGAAAACCTTTGTGATGCCTTGGTAGATGGCCATTGTATCCCAAGTGGCCCTTGGAGCGTGAAGCATATCGAGAAAATCTTCCATGGTTTGATCTTTCTCCTGCGCAAATCGGATCGCTTCCTGCAGGGCTTCTCTGTCCTGTTCCAAATCCGCCAACATGGATTGGGCGAGGACTTTGGCACTTTTATTCTCCACATAGGTCTCCCGTTGGTTTTCTACAAAAAAGCCCAGGGAGATGGCCAAAAACAGCATAAAGAACTCCTTGAAATAGGATTTCCAGTTCTTCTTTTTCAGGGCGCTGATCAGCTCTATACTTGAGACATCGAGCCGATTTTCCGGAGTTTGATTTTCTTCCATCTGCCTAATTTTCCAGTGTGACAAACAACTGAGATCGGATTAGCCAAGTCCCGGAAGCTTTGGTCCATTGGGCGGAGTACTTCCCTCCCACTACTGGTTTATCTGAGTCTTCATAGTATCCTTTCCAAGTGCCTGTTTCCCATGCCAACATGGTTTTGGGATTGACGATCACCTCATCCGGAGTCCGGATCCAATACATCTTGGGCCCCTTTTGGGATTTGAGGTAAGTAGATAGCGCTTCCTTTCCAGCGATAAGGGCGCCTGCACCCGTAGTGATAAAGGCATCGGCTGTAGAGAAAGTTGCATTCAAGTCCTCGTCAAAAGCACGGAGGGCTTGATTGGAGGCTTCGCGTTGCGCAAGGATCTGTGATACATCAGAGTCCTGCGCAAAGCAGAAGGTGATTACCAAAACGCCTATAAATGAAAGAAGTATTGTTTTCATGGGCGATTCAGAAAAAGGAGTGAAAAGAATATTTCTCATCGCGGGATTTTGCAAAAGAATCGATGAAGAAGATAAAAACATGAACTCTCACATTGCTTCCAACAAGGACGAAAGGGATGAATTTCTTCCCCAATGATTGGTTTTATTTTTCGGAGGAGGTTTACTGTATCCAAAGTTATCCTGTATCTCCACAGGCAGGACCTGTCGAATTGCTGTTTTTGGAGAAGCGCCAGAACGGGAGAAGTCCCCAGAGAGGTACCTGACCAGAGAAAAGAAAATTTAAATCGGAATTAGTTGTAAAGAATATATCTACCTTTGGGATCAAATGTTCCTTCGATGAAAAAACTAACCAAACTATTCAAGGGGCTGACGCTTGTTGCAGTACTGTTGTTGAGCGCTTGCTATCCCATCAGCCAAGAATTTGTTTCGGATTTCGACTCTGTATTTACCGAAAAGTCAGAACCCGACTTTGATTTCGAAAATCCCGCGATCCAAACTTACTATTTGGCGGATACAGTCATCGTCCTGACCGATCCAAATGTCTCCGACACGAATTTGGAGGTGGACCTGGACCAAGTGCTGGCGCGGGTTCGCACCAATATGAACCAAGCCGGGTACACCGAAATCACCAACATCAATCAGGCCACGCAGGCAGATTACCTCGTACTCGTCAGCGTCAACCGCTCAGACAACTACTTCAACACCTGGTGGGGTGGCTGGGGAGGTTGGGGCGGCTGGGGAGGCTGGGGCTGGGGAGGCTGCTGCTTCTTCCCGCCCGTCGTCACTACCTCCAATATCCGGACGGGATCGATCATCGTAGAGCTACTTGACGGAAAGCGCCTCTCCCAGAGAAACCAAAACATCCCCGAAGTATGGTATGGGGTCGGTGCGGGATTGTTTCAAGGCAGCAATACCAACTTGAACAACCGCACGCTGAGAGCAATCGATCAGATGTTTATCCAATCACCTTACCTAAAGCGCTAACCGATGAAAAAGATACTCGTTTTTATCGCCATCATCACGTTTGGCATCTCCGCAAATGCACAAACGAACAGCAACCGCATCCCGAATTTTCGGGTGAACAACTTTCGCGTCAATTACGACGTGGCGGTTCCCCTGGGTCAAATGTCCGAGGACTTCATCAGCCAAATGTCCTGGCGCGGCGTCAGCATCGAAAACCGATGGGGCATCAAACCCAAGCTTTCTGTCGGTTTTTTGGTCGGTTGGCAGGTTTTTGCGCAGCGGGTGGACAATTTTACACAAGACTTGAACAACGGCAATGCCGCGATCAATGGGAACCAGTTTCGCACGATCAATACCTTCCCGTTCCAGGGAACGGTGCATTATACCTTCACCGAGGATGCAGATATTATGCCTTGGGTGGGCTTGGGTCTGGGTGTTGCCCATTCCAATCAAGTGATGCAGGTTGGTTTCTTTGAGGAGCAAAGGACGATCACAAGCTTTGCCATGACGCCACAAGTGGGCATCGATCTTCCGCTGAATCGCGTCACCTCGCTCACGCTGAGTACACGCTACAATTTCTTCCTGCATAGCAATCAGCCCTTCAACTATTCGTTCTTAGTATTCAGCGTAGGGATAAAGAGCCGGTATTTGTAAAAAAATCCAATTGAAAAAAGATCCTGCTTCTTTTGAGGCAGGATTTTTTTTTGCCAAAATCACTTTCTGCAGACAAGGCCGGCCTATAATATTCCGCTAAATTGATAAGTGTTTATTTTCCCGATTCTGTTCCCAAAACCTCTTGATTCTTTATCGCCGCCATGCCTCCAAGAATCAGCCATTTTCCATCCACTTTTTTCCAGGTATGGGTGAACTTATATGTCTCCTTGCGGACCACCTGATTTTGACTGTCAGTCCAGAAATAATCCGTGTCGTAGAATACCATCACCACATCCTCAATGGAGTTTGATCCTTTTTTGTGAAGGGTATAGCTGTATTTCAGATCCGGGTCTTTATGCAAATCAGGTATCCAACTGGCAATTTTTCTTACGTCAGATACTCCATCCCCAAAACCCGGATAGCCCATAAAGTCATTGTGCCAGAGGGTTTTGTAGGCGACCGTGTCGATTTTCTGGACATATTCCCAGTACAGTTCTTCCATATGCCAGGCTGCATCTTCCAATTCGGACTTAGCGAGCATGGGCGTTGTTTCTCCTTCTGTTACGTTGTCCTTTTGGCTACAGGCACCGATGGCTATCAACCCGATCAAAGCAGAAATTTGGAAAAGTAGAGCTATTGATTTCTTCATATTGGCTTTTAGTTTATTCGATTGTATTTCTTAAGTACATCTACCAATAATCCATGCGGCAATGCATAGGAATTATTCCCATTGATTCCTTCCATGGTTTCGGCTGCGATCATGGCATTGATGATGGCTTCCTCGACAGACTGAACTGTAGCTTCTAGAAGAGGGTCGATCAGGTCGTTGGGAAGAATATCGACTTCTGATAAATCAGACCGCTGAAAAGCATCCGGATTAGCTGTAGAAAAAGCGATAAAAATATCCCCGGAGCCATTGGTTCCTATTCCGCCAGTCCGCCCGATTCCAATTGTGACCCGCTGCGCTATCCGCTTCAACTGATGCGGCAACAAAGGCGCATCTGTTGCGACAACGACGATGATGGAACCGTCGCCTTCTTTCCGATAGGACTGTGGAGGCAATTTCAATTCGTTGTTCAAAGTATCCAACAACTCCATTCCAACTGGAACGCCAGCAATGGTCAGATTCGGCTTTCTCCCAAAATTGGCTTGAACCAAAGCACCCAAGGTGTAAGATTCACCCTTGACATTTACAACTCGGGATGAGGTTCCGGTTCCTCCTTTGAATCCCAAACACATCATCCCTGTGCCTCCACCTACGTTGCCTTCGGCGATTTTCCCTGTTGCCGCATTGTTGATCGCTTCGAGCACGTGTTCTTCTTTGACATGGAAGCCATAGATATCATTCAAAAAGCCATCGTAGGTTTCTCCTACCACAGGATAAGTGTACCACCATTCCTCTCCCCTATACCAATCTGTGTCCACATACCATTTCAATACTGCATCCCGGACCACACCAACACTGTTGGTATTGGTGATCATGATAGGGGTTTCCAAAAAGCCGGATTCGGTCAACCAAGTGGTTCCGGTCATCTCTCCGTTTCCATTCAGGCTGTACCAATTGGCAAATACGGGGCTGAATTTTTGCGCCTTTCCTCTCGGGAAAATTGCGGTGACGCCGGTTCGAATTGGTCCCTTGCCTGCGATATTCTCCCCGCTGCCTGCGATGATGGTGCTGTATCCGACTTCCACCCCTTTAACATCAGTGATGGCATTGAAGGTGCCTGTGGTTCCGGCAAAGGGAACGCCCAAGTCCCTTGCCCGAGGTTTCTGCGCATAAGACACAGAACAGCACAGACCGAGAAAGATAAACGCAAATAGTCTTTTCATTTCAGGTGTTATCAGGTTTAGTACTTGAACATCGCTTTCAACTCCTTTACTTTTTCCATCGGAGGATCGGTCCATGGAATCTTTTTGGTTTCGCGAAGGATTGACGGGGCAAATGGCTTTGTATTTTGTCTGAATTCAGCTGCAAATTCCTCTCCCCAGTAGACAAAGGCATCTTCGATGATCTTCCAATAGCCGCTGTCAACGACATGCTGCTGGTAATCATCATTCGGCTCCCATGTAAAATCAGGGAGTGCCTTGTAAGCAAATACCGGACCTCCCTCAATGGTATATCCTTGGATCAAATGGGTGACCTCAAATCGCTCATACCCCAATTCCCATGCATCATACAGGGGCAAGTCGGCCTCGGGCACCACGTAAAGCACCCCATTGATGACTGTGTTCGCATCTTCACGGATGTTGAGGTAATGCAGGTATTTCGGATAGACGGTATCTCCTTCGACCAGTATATAATCCTTGGAAAAGGTACTGTCCACATTGTATAGAGGAAGGTCTGTCGGCCAGGCAAAAGTCCATGACCTCCTGTAACCCTTGAGGTGCGCAGGTAAAAACGGTCCATGATAAGCCTTATCCAAAAGACCGGTTTCAATCAAATTTTTGGACATCAAGGAACCATAGCCAAACATGGCAACGTGTCCGTCAGGGATTTTGAAGGTTTCCAATTTCTCCCGACAACTTCCAAGGAGGAGTATAACAGCCGGAATCATTAGAGTAAATAATAATTTCATATTTTCTTATAAACCATCCAAAAACCTAAATATCTCAATATACGCCTTTTCCAATTCATCTTTGGTGGGGCTGTGCCTTGACTCGGGAAGGTAGATTCTCAAGTCTTTATTTGTTCTCATCAAAGGAACAAACCTTTCAAAAGTCTTAGCAGGAATCTGATCATCCAAGCCCCCATGCCACAGAAAAATAGGTGGGTCTTTTGGATCAAAATAGGTGATCGGTTGATAGATGGCTAGGTTTTCTTTTGATTCATAACCTTCCGCAGGAAAAAGTGCCCGACCCACTGCTTTGTACTGTTCATTCTCATGCTCCGTAAAAACCCTTTCCACCACATCCAATCCATCCACAGGTCCGGAAAAATTGATGACGCCAACGATCCGAATACCATCATCCAACTTATCGGGATACTCCGGATTGTTTTGGGCAAAAGCTACATTGGTCGCGATATGCGCTCCCGCAGAAAAGCCTGTCACAACCACTTTGCCCAAATTCAAATCATAGACACCTTTATTGGCTGCGAGGAAATTCAAAGCATGTGTCAAGTCACTCGTGGCAAGGGGAATCCCTCTTTTCAATCTGTAATTCAGATTGACGATATTCAGGCCTTTCTTCAGGTAAGGTTCGATGTACCTTTCCTCCTGACGTTTGTCGTTGAAGTAATAGCCACCACCGTGCAGAAACACAATCGTGTAGTTTCGTTTACCAAAGGATTTTGCTTTTTGGGAAAGATAAATATCCATGGTTTGCTCCGCATCTGAACCGTAGGAGACGTCTTTCAAAATTTGGTAGGCAACACCCTTTTCTTCGGGAGAGAAATCATGAACTTCAGCTAGCTTTTGCGAAAAGGCCGAGGAGGAAATTGAAAAAAAGAGCGCGAGTAAGATAATTGGGATTGGTCTTTTCATCCGAAAACAATTAATTATAACTTCTTAAGCACTGATACATAAGCTCCCTATTGACTATTGCACGACTACAAAATCCCCTGTGATCTTTTCAATCGAAGGCGTCCCGGCGAGTTGCATGTCCCGAATCAACTCGGCCTTAGGAATGTCCAACGCGATTTCCACTCCCTCTTGGCCCAAGGCACCCAGTCCCCAGCAAAACGGCCTTCCGATACAAACTGCATTCGCACCCATTGCCAATGCTTTGAATATGTCTGTCCCCCTTCTGATTCCTCCATCGATTAAAACCGGAATTCTGCCTTTGACTTCTTCAACTATCTCGGGTAAGCATTCAATCGTTCCCCGGTTGCTTTCCAACTGCCTTCCACCGTGATTGGATACAATAATCCCGTCGACACCATGCAGGAGAGCGAGAGCGGCATCCTCTCTTGTCACAATTCCCTTGATGACTATTTTCATATTACAATTGGCGCGAAGCCAATCGATGATCTCCCAGGTGACTGTCATGTCGGTAAATTTCATGCCTTCAGGAAGGATTCCGTCAAGGTTTCCCATTTTGAGTTCTCCGGCGTCGATAAGTTTAAACAGCGTTGTCGCACTAGTTTCCCGATTCCCGACTACCGGTGTATCTACTGTCAACACACAGACCGGACAACCTGCCTGTTCTGCTTTCTCAAGGAGTATTTTGGTAATCTTTCGGTCCGGAGTCGGATACAATTGAAACCACAGATTGGGACCGTAAGCAGCAGCTACTTCCGATACCGAATAATTTGAAACGGTAGATAGCATCATCTGATGCTTCCGGGAAGCGGCTGCTTTTGCCGTTGCCACCTCCCCCTCTTGATGAAAAAACTTTTGAAATCCGACCGGACTTAAAATAATGGGAGTTTCAAGGCTTTGCCCAAACAGTTCAACTTTTGTGGAGATATTGCTTACATCAATTAAAACCCTGGCTCTGATTTGAATTTTATCATATCCCTCAAGGTTGGCCTTCACTGTTTTCAGGTCATCGGCACCTCCATTCAGGTATTCAATGGCATCGTCTCCCATGACTTTTCGGGACAACCTTTCCAAGTCAAAGACATTTTTAAAGTCCTGCTTTTCAACTTCCTGGAATCGACCTGATGTGCATCCTGAAAGCGATATCCCCGGTATTGCCAAAGCCAAACTTGACAGACCAATCCACTCCATAAACTTACGGCGCTGTATGTCAGTCTGTGGGTAGATATCTAGATTGTTCATTTTTTTTGATTTCAGAAATTAAAACATCGTGAAAAGAGCTCAAAACAAACTCTCCACCACTACCTGCCAGGCCGATGTCTTTGAGCCAAATTCAATCAACAATACACCTCCGATATAAGCTCCCATCGTGATCAATGCAGGTTTTGAACTGTAGCCTTTGCGTTTTTGGTACCATGCCAATGCTCCCAAAAGCAGTATAGTGAAAGTCAAGGTTGCATATGAGGCTGTGTAATTCATCACTACCCCCTCGGGGCTATAAAACTGAAAAATAATGCGGTCTACGGAAGGGCCCAAGGCTGTCAAAATAGCCCCAAACATGAAGGTGGCATGATGCAGGATTCGCTTTCGATAGATGATTGCTAAAGAATATAGCCCCGCCAACAGCAAAAAATAAACCAGACCCAAATCAAGAGAAGCAGCAGCAGAACTGTAAATCTGTTCAGAGGTCATTTGTATTTCTCCGGAAGCTACTCTTTCACTCATTCGTGAAAGTCGGCGCAGATACCGTTCCTGAATCAAAAAATACAAGCTAATCAGAACAAGGGGCATCAGGATATAACTTGTTTTTCCTAGCCTGCGATGCCATTGTATTTTCTTTTTTAGAATCAAAAGTGGTTGCGCAAGGCTCATCGCCACCCAGGCCATGATCAATACAGTATGGATGTGAATGACAGAAGAGGAGTTGATGTCTCCAAAAAGCGTGGACCAATATCCCGGCCAAAACCCTATCGCAATGAAGGGAACCAAAAGGAACAGAAACCAAACGGTGTTAGGAAAGAATATTCGGTTGGTTACATTTGACATACCCTGTTTCAGTTTTTTTGGGACAGAGGTAGAATGACCATGATATTCAGAAGATATTTGCTTTGATGGTTCCATTTTTTTGCTTTCAATTTGACAGGCAATTAATTATTACTTGCTGAATTTCCCTCCAGGGAGCCTGCTTTTGATGTATTTGAATTGACCGTTGTGGTTGGATTCATGTTCGCAGACATGAAACCACTTGCAGTAATTGTTGGTCGGGCCCCAAGGAAAATCCTCATCCACCTTCATCAACCAATTGTCATCCTTTTTATTAAACTCTTTGATGGTATTCTCCCTTACTTCCGTCATGATTTCAAGGTAGTAGTTGAAGGAATTGCCCTTGATGGTTTTCCTGGCTTCATCGCCAAGGTTCATCGCCACCTCAAACCGATCCAAATCCTCCTTGGGAAAATCCCCCCATTTTTTTCCCTCGAAAGTATGGATCTGATAAAAACGCTCCGTGGCAGCCAAATGGAGCAGCATAGCTCCAATGGAGTTGGAGTTTTCATCGAGCAAAAAATCCAGCTGCTCCACATTCATTTTTTCAACAGGCCTCAGTATCACATCCCGCATCCAGGTCATCATGGATAGCAAGGTTCCGATATACGGCGCAAATCCTTCCCTTGGCCCAATCACATTGAGCCTGTCTTCGATCGGCAAGGGTGCAGCAGTGCTAAAATGCGGTGCTATGGAGAGACCAAAGGTTCCCGAGGTAATAACCGCAGCAGATTTCATGAAATCCCTGCGGGTAGAAGGTTTTTTTGAGTTCATATGGGCAAATTGTAGGATTGGCAAAAACTTTACTCGGAACATAGACGGTCCAAATAAGGTAACCAATCAAAGTCCATTTCAATTAGGCGATGGGACAAAACGCGCAAAATACTTCCCTAACGACGCCGAAAACTTTCCGAGAATAGCCAAAGCATGAAAACTTCAGCATCCGTTTTTATTCGACCAATTTTTCCCCGTTTGATTCCCAAAAAAGAAAGTTTTTCAGCTAATTCCGGAAAATAAATCTATGTTTGATTAATGCTGTATAGGACCCATATCATTTTGAAGAATTACGAATTGAAATGTCCATACTTTTCAACAATCACCTTTATTTTATTCTATTTCAGCATTTTAGACTCCTATGCGCAAAAACCTCATATCAACGAAAGTTTATTCAAAGAAGGTTTGTTGGAGTTGGATCTTAAAGACAATTGGAAGTACCAGCCTGGAGACAATCTTGAATGGGCCAAGCCCGATTTTGACGATACCGATTGGCACAAGATAAACCCAATAGACTTAAAGGCTTATCGGATGCCGGATAGCTTGTGGTCTGGCTATGGCTGGTGGAGGATTCGCTTTACGGCCGACCCAAAGATCATCGAAGCTATAGAAAGGCTATATTTCTACTCTTGGGGTGCTGCCGAGATTTATCTGAATGGGGAGTTGGTGGAAACCTATGGGAATTTTTCAACCGATAGCAAACTGGAGCAAACCTTTACCCCCAACTATTCACCGGATAGGCCTTTGAAAATCACCCCACAAAATGTCTATACCCTTGCGGTCAGATATTCAAACCATCAGGCAAAAAATAACTTTAGGATATTCAAGTACTTTTCTGAAAATCTCGCTTTCAATATCGGTTTTTCCACCGCTGTCAGAGCCAGGTATTCGGATTTCAGATACCCTAACAGCTTCGCCACGCTATCAGTACTGGTTGCCGTGCTATTGATTCTCTTTGTACTGCATCTGCTGCTGTACTTTAAGTTCCGCAAGGAGGAACCATATCTCGTGATTACGCTGATCACATTTTTCTTCTTATGCGCTGCTGTTTGTGCGCACATCCTACTGTTTGTTGAACTGGACGGGTTCACCAATCCGATTTTCAGCAGTATTTTGAATTCAACCTCCTTTGGTTTGGGTTATGCTTTGCTGCCCTATTCCCTCAGTTTGTTATTTAGAATTCAAAGATTCTATTGGACAAAGCACCTCGTATGGTTGGCGTTCCTACGAACCACCAATTATTTTGTTCCTGTTTTCAATTTTATCCTTTTTGATGCCAGCATCATTCTTTCGATCATCGTTTTGATGGTCGTTATCATGCGGAGCGCCATCAAGGAAAAAAATAGAGGGGCAGTATACGTGACCATCGGAGCAATTGGAACTTCGTTTTTCCTATTGGTCAACAGATTGTTCAATGCGGAGCTTATCTCATTAAGCACATTCATGTACTATGTGGATTTGATATTACTATACATCAGCTATCCTTTGGGTATTTACATCTACATCACCCATCAGTATGGTAGACTTTTCCTCGCCATGGAGCAGGAGGTGCAAGAAAGGACCCAACAATTGAACGACACGATCAAAGACCTTACCAAAACCCAAAAGGAGCTTTCCTTGAAGAATAGCCAGAATGTGCTGTTGCTGAAGGAGATTCATCATCGGGTAAAAAATAACTTGGAAGTAGTATCAGGTTTACTAGCCCTTCAATCGGCCAAAATGGAGGACCCTACCATGCAGGAAGTTATGCTCGCCAGCCAGAACAGGGTGCATTCTATGGGGATTTTGCACCAAAAGCTCTATCAAAGCGAGCATTTGGCATTTATTGAAATGAAAAATTATTTCGAGAACCTTTGCATCAATATCCTTGACTCTTACAGCGAATCAGAAAGAATCAAAGTCAATGTAGAAATGAAGGAACTCGAATTGGACGTCGATACAGCAGTTCCCTTGGGGTTGATCGTCAATGAGTTGCTTACCAATTCACTGAAATACGCTTTCCCAAATGGCGAAAAAGGGAATATCGAATTGAGTCTGGCACATTTGAATGGCCAGGACTTCCAACTCAAAATCAGTGACAATGGAGTAGGCAAACCTATAGATGCGGAAGTGAAAGGAACTGGCTTCGGCACCCAATTGGTGGAGTTGCTCACCCGTCAGATAGACGGCCAATTGATTCAGGAAATCAGCAATGGGACCAAAATCCTAATCAATTTCAAAAGGCAGGTGACGGGGAGTAGTTGAATGTGATATTGGATCGGGAACGTACTTCCTATAGAATCCGGCAAATTGGTACATTTCATCTCACGCTTTTCTCGATCCCTCAGGATGCTAAAATTCAATCCTTACTTTTTGGAACCGCTTCCATCAGCAAAGCATAGGCTTTGTCTAAAGACTTGCCACCCGCTTGCTGACCCTTGTAGTGCCCGAGTCGGACAACTACCAAATCATGTGAGGGGATGATTGTCACGGACTGTCCACCTGCGCCCAGCATCATATAGGCATCTTTGGGAATGGGCAACGCACCATCCCCATTGATCCAAAATAAGCCGCCATAAATTGGTCGTCCATCAGCCAACCAGGGTTCGGCAAGGGTGCTTACAAACTTTGTGAACCCTTCAGGCAAAATCCGCTCTCCATTCCAAATTCCATCATGTAGGTACAAATTGCCCAATCTGGCCCAATCTCGGGCAGATGCAAACTCATATCCTTGGGTCAAAAAATTGCCATAAGGGTCCGTCTCCATTACCATGGTCCGAATGCCTATCTTATCAAACAACATTCTTTGGGGAAATGTGAGGTAATTCTCGCCTTTGCCTTCGATGCCCAAGCGGTTGAGATAATTGATTAGTACGGGATCGCTGTTGCGGTAACGCCCAACAGTATTGGGTAGCCATTGTTGGGGCAAACTGGCATCATATTCGAATGAATTGACCCCACCTGTGTAGAGGTACAAATGGTCGGGGTAACCCAACGAAGGATCATAATCAGGGTCCTGAGGGGCTCGGCAATAAATGCCACTTGACATGTGCATGATGTCCATAATCCTGATTTTGGATCTTCCATCGTCCTTTCCCTGCCATTGGGGTATCGGCGCAGGCTGGTCCAAAGTATATACGCCCTGCTGAATCAGAATCCCCATGAGGGTGGCGGAGAGACTCTTTCCCATGGACCAACTTTCCAAGGGTGTGCTTTTATCGACACCTTCACCATACCGTTCGCCGATGATCCTTCCCTTATATGTGACCACAAACGCCGCTGTCAGCGCTTCATCCGGAGCAAATGCCACGTCAACTGCCTTCCTCACCAAGTTCATGTCAACGTTGGAAGGGCTGCTTCCGCCTGGAAGCAAATCACCCATCGGCCAGGGAGTGGTAGCGGCATCTGGCAGCCTGCGGACCACTTTTTCAGGTTTGAACTTCAAAGAACCACTTCCTTCAGGCAAACAAACACAGCCTTGGTCACCGGTGTAAACCGCCGTCCGGACCACTCCATTTGGAAGTTGAATGGAAACCGACTTCCGATCATAATCGATTGATGGTTTTCCAACTTTTGCCCGTTCTGCATAAGGCGCAGTAAAATATCCCACATTCTCCGCTGCAAATTCAGGTGAAAGCCCCGTGATAAAAACCGCGGAGCACATAATCTTGGCATAACCAGCTGTATGGTGGGAAAGTGCGTCACCTGGAGGGGCTTTATATGCTGTCCCAAGTTCAAGTTCTGCGGCACGGGCCAACATTTTGACGCGTGCTTCCGGTGTCGATACTTGCGCATGACAAATCAGGCCGTTAAGAATCAAACAAGCCAGAAGGGATGTCTTCATTGGAATTCTCATATTGGAAAATCAAGGTTATACTCACGAACTACTCAAACCCCAGCACTGGCTTAGATGTGCAGAGTGGATTTATTTTTGATCTAAAAATTCCTGTACCAAGGCATTATTTGCGGATTCCATCTGCACGGTCCAACTATCGATATACCACCTACCTTTCTCAAAATGAAGTTGGATACTATTCAAACCCCGATTATTGCTAGGCTTTTCCCGATCTGTCCTTATCTCAAAAGCACTCCAAACTTGGGCGATATTGCCCAAATGACGGACTTCTCTTTTGAGCTCGATTTCATATAAATTTTCCCTTGGATGGAGCAGCATCGGAATGTACTCCTGCTCCAAGGAATGATATTCGGCATTTCCCTGATCGTCGAGTCTGATGATCACAGCGTTTGCCGAATGCAGGAATTTATCCCTTTCAAATTGCCAAGGATCTTTACTTGAGCCTGAAATCACCTCATAATAGGCATCAATAATGGCCTCTATTGACTTGACATCTTTTCCGTATTGATCACCCAATGCTTGGCCAATGGCTGAGGACCAGAGGAAAAGTCCGAGGAAACCTAAAACCGTATTTTTCATAAGTGTCTTTCCTATGCTCCCTATTCAATTGATTTGTTTTTGACAAACGGACTTATGATCAAATACCAGAATGTCTGCTTGTGAGGGTCTTCAAATTCCTTTAAGCCCAGTTTGAGCTGCTCCACAGGTTTGTATTTGTATGTCCCGAAGATCCTGTCCCAAAGGATGAAAATGTCTGCATAATTTGAATCTGTGTATTGCTGATCCTGATCGTGGTGGATTTTGTGCTGGTTGGGTGTCGTGAAAACCAATCCAAAAGTCCGGTCCAGCCATGCTGGATACCTGAGGTTGGCATGCTCTGCAACCTGAAAAAGCGTGACAATTAGAAAGTAAAGCCCAACCGTTTGCATGTCCAATCCAAAAATCACAACAGCCAAGAGTGAAGCTGATCCAAACCAAAATATAACTTCAAATGGATGGGCTCTCAAATAGGTCGAGGAGTCCATGGTCGTGTCGCTATGATGTACCCTGTGAAATTTCCAAACAAGCGGAAAGGTATGAGACATTCTATGGAACCAATAGACCATCAGGTCGATGCACACCACGCCCAAAATCAATTTGAGCCATACCGGAATCGCTATTTGATAAAACAGTCCGATTTGGTTTTGATTGAGCCAATCAACGCAAAAAACAAAAATTGCCGCCCAAAACAGGTTAAGGACAAAAAATACAACCTGAAACAATATAGCCTGCCCAAGGTGTCCAAGCCTGTTTTTGAAGTAAAACTGTGTGTTCAGGACCTGTTCGAGCGTGAAAAACACCGCGATCAATACAACGACGACATAATTGAGGTCAATGGTGAGCAAGTATTCTATTGTCTTCATCCTTATTGATTTTTATCCAGCAATAGGACCGTGTGCAAAATCACGTTTGCGCCATTGGCCATTTGTACTGAGGAGGAATATTCCCTGGGATTATGGCTGATGCCGTCTTTGCTGGGGATAAACACCATCCCAATAGGTCCCAAGGCTGCCATTTCCTGGGTATCGTGTCCAGCACCACTTTGCATTTTGATGTAGGAAATCCCAAGTGATTCGGCTGCTTGGATCATTCTATCCTGTATTTCTTTACTGGCTAGGGTTGGAAAAGAAGAGAGGTTGAGGTGTTCAAAAGCGATTTGGGTATTGGTCTCTTCTGCGATCTTTTGGGCTCGTTTTTCAATATCCGCATACATCTTCATGATTTTCTCGGTAGAAAGGTCGCGCATTTGCAGGCTCATTTCCACTCTTCCCGGAATGATATTGGGTGCACCTGAGGGGACAGATATCTTGCCGACACTGCCGACTTGGCTTCCCTCGTAGCTATTGACGACCTCATTTACAGCCAAGATAAGCTTTGACGCTGCTATCAAGGCATCCTGTCT
Organism: Mariniradius sediminis; assembly: GCF_021491425.1. Lineage (NCBI taxonomy): Bacteria > Pseudomonadati > Bacteroidota > Cytophagia > Cytophagales > Cyclobacteriaceae > Mariniradius > Mariniradius sediminis. The sequence continues at coordinate 17,501 of NZ_JAKEVZ010000023.1, forward strand.
ATCATTCATGGGCGTGCTTCCCGCGTGATTCGCCAGTCCCGTCACCGTTATGTCCCAATCCTCAATGCCCACGATCCCCTCGATGATGGCAATATCTATCCCGCGTGATTCCAACACCTTGCTTTGCTCGATATGGACCTCGATGAATGCCGCCAAATCTCCGGCTCTGCGGGCTGCCTGCTGCAATCTTTCGGGATCACCACCGAGGCGTTTGATGCCTTCGGCAATCGTATAACCGCTGGCACTCGTTTGTGAGAGGGCTTCTTTTTTCAGTTTCCCCGCCATGGCCCGACTGCCGACCAAGCCTCCCTCCTCGTTTTGGAAGATAATGACCTCTAAGGGGTGGTTGGTGATGATCTTGTTTTCATTGAGGACTTCGATGATTTCAAGGGCCGTGATGGCACCGTAGGCGCCGTCATAGTTTCCGCCATTAGGGACCATGTCGATATGGGAACCAAAAGCAATCGGTTTTTTGCTCGGGTCTTTACCTTCCCTACGTCCTATGATATTCCCTGCAAAATCGATCCTTACCGCCAACCCTGCTTTTTGCATCAATTCCATAAAGTAGGCACGTCCCTCGATATCCCCTTGGCTGTATGCGGTACGTTGACCCTCGCCCTTTTCATTTCTACCAAACCTTGCCAATTCGAAGATCCGCTGCTCGATGCGCTGCTCATTCACTTTGATTAGGCCCGTTGAGACGCTTTCCTGGGCGAACACAGCGTTGAGATATAGTAAAAAGGCGAATGCAAGTAATCGTAATTTCATTGTTTTAACGTTTCAAGGTTGATTTATTCATCTCAACAATATCCAAAAAACTTTGAATGCTTGCATATCAGCTATGGGTTATTGATTATCGTCCATGGTCTTTCATTAAAAATAGCTCAACCACCATTTATCCTTATTGCCCCGCTTATACTGGTCAAACTTCCTGCAGATCGGATACAGCAACAAGATCACCGAAACCCAAACGACATACACTACCCAAAGTGGAAATCCGTATCCGGGAATTGGATTCTCACTAATGCCCCAAGTGACCAAAACCATGTTTTTTTCCCAACCAAAACCAGTCAAAGTCGCTAATCCAAAAGCGATCAAATGGATCAGGTAAATATGGATGATGTAGAAAAAGAACGGGACACGGCCGAAAGTAGAGATGAAATCCACCGCCTTTCCTTTCCATTTCTCGGAATTGGCCAAGAGCAGCAATGTCCCGCCCAAAGTCATCAACAAGAACGAAAGTGACGGCGGGTATTTCGTTGGATTAAGAAATGACACCAGGCTTTTGGAAATGACACCGAATTGCTGGAAATCGATAGGATCGCCATAGACATTGCTCCATCTTAGGGTGACAAACAGCACTAATGCCATCGCACCCATCAAATTAAAAGTACGCGTTCTTGTACCCGCATCGACGTTACCATCATAGTAAGAACCGAGAACATAGCCCAAGGACATCACTGCGATCCAGGGTATGATGGGGTAACCGACAACAAACATCAGATTATCGGATAGCATAAATATATTGAGCTGATGCAGCAATGCCCAACCTATTGAATCGTCCGAACCGACATCATCCAGCAGATTATGCCCAAAAATCAGCACAAGGCTCAAAACCAGCAAAATACGCCTCTCCAAATACACCAATCCCGCCAAAACGATCATGCTGATACCCAAGGACCATATGACTTGCAACAAAATCGTCCCATGCCCAAAATCAAACAGCCATCCGAAATTCACAAGTGTAAGTTCTACGAAAATCAGCCAAATCCCCCGTTTCAAAAGAAATGCTGACAATTCATTCTTGGACTTTCTCCTACCAACCAGATAGGCCGACATACCGGCCAAGAGACTGAATGCAGGGGCGCAGAAATGAGTGACCCAGCGGGTAAAGAAAATCGGCAAAGTCGTTCGAGTCGGATCTGCCGGATCAAACAAAAAAGCCGGTGCATGCACATAATCGCGGACATGGTCCAAGGCCATGATGATCATCGCCAAGCCTTTTACGAAATCGAGGGAAGTGATTCTGTTGTGGTTTACAGGAATATAATTCATCAAAAATCAGATTGGACTTTGCCGTTTATTTGTTTCGAAAAAAGAACTGGAAAATGGTCCAAGGGCCATAGTCCAACTCTTAAGCAACTCATTTTTTACATTTATTTCTTAAACATTAATTCCCCTTTATCATATTCCACCGGTTCGAGGCTCATCAGATACAAATACAACGCCTCCAAGTCCTCATCGGTCATGCGCGAAAACGGACCCCAATGCATTTGGGAAATATTGATCAATCGACCCTGACGGAACCGCTCTTTCCACTCGTCCACTGTCTTGAATTTGGAAAGGGCACTATTGGGATGGGGTGTGATATTGGGTGTCCGCATCCAAGCCTCGGGGTCTCCACCAACTGCAAGTGCAAACTCCGGCCAAGGCTCAAACTCCATTCCCCCGGCGTACTCTGGACCAATGGCTTCAAAAGTCATCAGGTCCCTGTTTGTATGGCATCCCACACAATTGGCTACATACCTTGCAAGGTACTCCCCTCTTTCGATCGTCGCCTCCATTGGAGGAGCTTTCGGATAGGGCTTGGGGTTTTCGATCGGATGAAATGAAGATGCAAAAACACGCACAGCTTTGCCCATAAACGTCCATTCATTGGCACCAACCTCGTTTTGCACAGGCTCCATGGTCCGCAAATAGGATACCACGGCGATCAAGTCCTCGTCGGCCATATCCCAAAACGGCATCAGTACAGACATCGTCGCCGTGCCGTCCGGCTTGACCGCATGGCGCATCATACGAAACAATTCTCCATCCGAATACCTCCCAATTCCGGTGATTGGATCAGGAGTCAAATTCCTCGTAAACATACTTCCAAGAGGGCCCATGGTGAATCTGACTCCTCCACTGAGTGGAATTGCTTGGCCGGCATCAGCGGCTATCATGTCCTTCACAGAGCCCACATGGCAATTGGAGCAATGGGCAGGGCCATGCACGAGGTATTTTCCACGTGCGATTACGGTCGAATCCGTGCTTACCTCAAGATTTGGATAGGCAATGTCATACTTTTTGTCGTAGGCCATCTGCACGTATGCAACAAATCCCCCGATGACAACAATCAGGAGAATCAATATTCCGAAGATGATTTTCTTTAACATGGCGTTGGATCAGTTTGTGGTTGGATTTGGTGAGTCTCCGTTAATACTCAAAGTGTTCATTTTCAATTGTATTCATTCACCTTCCTACTTCGAAAATCTTCATGAGCATCAACGTGAGAGAAAGCTCAGCTACTTGAAATTTACTGGAACAATAACCTAGGCATCCAGTCTGCCTACACCCTCTTGGCGCATAGGAATCATAAGAACCTATTGACGCTTATTCCACTGAAGTGCCATTTCTGTGATAAGCAATGGAATCACCCAGGATACCCAAATCAAGGTAGCGCCCCGTTCCAGGAAATTCGCGTTTTCTACAATGGGCGGATAACTGTTCAAAAACCGAAACAGGACAAAGGCAAACGTGACGACATAGCTTCTGATCATCCATTCTTTGTGCAAATTGATCCGCTTCAAAAGCACAAATCTGAAAGCCATGCCAGTAGTCGATATCCAGGCAAAGGCTAAAACGATCAGTGAAAGTGCCCAATTCCAATGAATCGCCATCCCAGTGGTGAGCGCGAGGGTAATCGAACTCATCGAACCGACAAAAATCCCAGCCACATAGAGTCTTCCCATCCAGCGGTGGACATGCAGGTACCTGTTTCTGAAACCTGCCCAAAACTGAAACGGACCCAACACCAATGCCAACAATCCCCCGGAAATATGTCCCACCAAAGGCCATTTCATGCCCCAAAACCTGCCAAACACTTCCTCATCCAATCCAAAGTATGGAATGGCATCTTCAATGATATACTTTATGGCAAACAGGATCAGCAAAATCCAAAAAGCCAGTTTCAGCCAGGATTGGCGGGTGTCGGGAACAAGGGTAAGAGGTTTGGGCATGGCTTTAAATTGGATGGAAAACCGTGTGGCACTGGATTCACGGGTATTCTATGACAAGAGAACGGATCGGTCCTAGCGCGCGAATGCGTCGCTTAATTTTTTGGTGTCTACATATTGTTGAAAGGCGACCACTTTCCCATCCTTTAAGGTCCAGAAATGTGCCACCTGTGCATTGTAATGATTCCCATTCTTATGAAGGGCATCGTAGCGCAGAGTGGCCAACACTTTACCGTTGAACATCTCGTGCAACACAATATCCTTCAGATTGAAATATTCATGATCCGCGCCGATCCGGGCAAAAACGCCATTCAATACTGCTTGAGGCCCGATATATGGATTGCCATCAGCATATAGATTCCCTTCTGCTTCATTCCAGGCTATGTTTGAATCCATACTCGCCAAAACGGTAGGGATATCGCCGATGGCAAAAGCATTATAAAGACCATCAATTATTGACCGGTTTTGAACCGCGTTTTCTTGTTCATGTTCAAGTGTTTTCATAAAATGGGTTTTCTTGCTAAGGGTAAATGAACCTATACTTCTACTTTCCAATTCAAGTTCCTGGCAAACTGCTTTTACTCAGCTTTGACATCTTGCCAATAAGCGCATTGCTGAATAAAATTTACTCATTCCATTTTTGGATATGAAGGTATCAGGGACGAAACAACCCCTTTTCTTTCCGAATTATTGGAATTATTTACCCTACAAAAAATATCCAAATCTTATTCCTTCATTATTACCAGGGTTTTGATGCTTCCAAGTCGGTAGGTAAAACCGAAAGTAAAAAATCTTACTTCGAACTATGAGCTACTTGGAAATTGATAGCCAAAAAGCACAATTTTCTTTTCGACCGATAGGTCTGTTCAATTTGGAATCAACTCATCCGATTTGCCCCCGAAAAACAATGAAGACTTAGATTAAGTGGAAAGTTGATAATGTGGCTAAATGAAACACAATTGCTCAAAATCGCCAATTCAACGATACTCGTGATCAGGGTCAGCCAAAGGACACGATCCGTGATCCCATCTAAAAATTCGCTTTCTGATTGCGGAATCGGGAAGAGGTATTTGCAGCAAAGTCGCCTGCCACGCTTTTCCTCAGAAAAATCGAAAAAACCGGGCATTGGCAAAAAATCTACCCAAATTGCCGCCGCCCGATCCAATCAACTAAACTATCTGTGTTTGTTCAATCAGGGTTACTCAAATAAATTACTTGCTTGGTCGACTGAGGTCTTTATCCAATTTGTACACATAGCTCCAAGTATTCTGGAGAGAAGAACGAAATGCTGCCTGAAGTTCATCCTTTTTGGCTTTTCCTGCACTTTTTTCAACCGTTTCCCAAACTGCCTCCTGAACAATATCCATGGCAGCATAATCTTTGTAAGGCATCACATGGTGAAAACTTGGGCTTTCGGGCCCTGATGTTTGCCATTGGTACCAATAGCCAGGGGTTTCCATACCAGCAGCTTTTCTGATTTTTTCCACCTCTTTGACCACCTCCATCATTTTGTACCCGTGAGTTGGGCTAAGGTCGTAAAATGATACTCTGATCACATCTTCTGTCAGCTGCGATGCTTTGCTGATCCCGGGTTGAAATCGGGTCACATGCGAAGTGGCTTTTTCGATGTGGGGATTGATCAAGTTCATGGCATGAATCTGGCATTTATTCCCAGGCTCATCAGTTTTATCCATTTCTGCCCAGTTGGCCATATCGGACGCCAGCACAAAAACGCTCCCCTCTCCCTGTTGCCTTTGCCATAGCCTCCAGGTCCACTCACCTTTGTTTTCAAGGTAGCAGGCTTTCCAAGCCTTTACGCCTTCCCTGAACTGCATTTCGTGACCTGGCTTGATCGTAAATTCAGTCACAGACATCAAGCGACCTAGCGGTTCGGTCTGCGCTAGGGACGATGAAGGCAAAGTCCAATTCAGGGCCAGCACCATCATCGCAATGGTGAAACAATTCAATTCTTTTTTCATAGTATCTTATTTAAGGTTATCTAAAAACTCAGGCCAATCTCCCTTTTTAATGCGGGATTTCGGTGCGGCCTAGGACAGAAATAGGCAAAAAGTGTCCCAATGAGGGATTTTCTCTATCGGAGCGTGTATAGGCCAAAATCGTTGGAAATCAAATACATATTTTTATGCTTATATTACCTTGATGAAACGTTTTTTATGGTCTCTGCTACTTTTTTTGCCATTGAGCCTAATGGCTCAAATAACTGTTAAAAACGGCATCCATGAGTACCAGCAGGTCTTTGAGGTAAACGATGATTTCGGCCCGGAGTATCTTGATGTGCTGGAGCGCCACCTACCCGAAATCAAAAATGTGAGCCTGCGCTTCCGTGTCTACAATGATCTCGGATACTATTACCATACCCGAAACCTAAGCCGCGCATTGGAAATTATTGAGGAAGGCTTGGAAGAAGTCAGACATGCAGAAAACAAGCTTTGGGAAGGCCGCCTACAAGTGTCTCAAGGCGCTATTCTCCTGAGAATGGAAGAACTCGATATGGCGGAGATGGTTCTTAGAAGTGCCAAAGAAAAGATTCCCGAGGAAGAATCCTGGTTATTGATGACCAATCTAGGCTATGTCTATGAGCGGAGGGGAGAATTGGCGGAAGCGTTCCGATTTGCAGAAGAGACCCTGAAATTAGGCGAAAAATATCAGGACAAAAAAGCCATTGCGATGGCGTATTCGGACATGAGCAACCTTTTTTGGAAGCAGGGGAAGTATGACATGGGCGTCGAGTATGGCCAAAAATCTTTGGCTTTGTTTGAAGAAAGGGGCATCAATGACTTGGATTACGATTTCACGCTGCATGTAATGGGAAACAACCTGATAGATCTAGGCCGCTTGGATGAGGCCCTGCCCTACCTAGACCTTGCAGCGGAGATTGGGGAGCAGTATGGCTTCTACAACAACCTCAGTGACACCTACATTGCTATGTGCCAACTTCACTCCAAAATGGGAGAACTCCAAAAAGCCGAGCAATCCGGCAAAGCAGCTCTCAAATATGCAAAGCTATTGGAAAACGATTTTATGATCATCCGTTCGCTTCTTGCGCTCGGGAAACTGAAAAATGAAGAAAAACAGTTTGGCAACGCAATCGCTTATTTGACTGAAGGCATTCGACTTGCAGGCGACAATTTTGGGGACGACTTTCACCTAAGCCTGATTTTCTTCGAATTGAGCAGAGCCTACGAAGGCACCCTAGAATTTGACAAAGCGATTGAGGCTTACAAAAAATACCATTACCTCAATGGAAAAGTCTTTGATGTAGCCACGGACAACAAATTAGCTGAAATCCAAACCCGTTTGGAACTCAGGGCTAAGGAAAATACCATTTCACTCCAAACCGAAAAACTTAAGCAACAAAAAGTGCTTCAGCTTTTCATCATGACATTAGCAGGGTTTCTTGTGCTATTCCTTTTCCTTCTCTTCAGGGTTTTTTTAAAAAAACAGAAATACAGTTTGCTGCTGGAAAAACAGAATTGGGAGAAGGAATTTCTTCTCAAAGAAGTACACCATCGTGTAAAAAACAATCTGCAGACAATTTCGAGCCTATTGTCTTTGCAGGCGGCACATATTGCTGATCCTGACCTGCAGACGATCATGACGGAAAGTCAAAACAGGGTACAAAGTATCGGCATGATCCACCAAAATCTCTATCAAGGAGAGAATCTCTCCGCCATTGAAATGAAGAAATATTTTTTGAGTCTCGGATCTTTTATCATTGATTCGTTCGATGCAGTAGACAGGGTATCGCTGGACTGTCCAATGGAAGAATTGGAACTGGATGTAGACCGGGCTATCCCAATTGGCCTGATTGTCAATGAACTTATGACCAATTGCCTGAAGTATGCATTTCCAGAAAACAGAAAAGGGAAAATTTCAATCAGCCTTTCAGAATTAGATTCCCACCTTCATTTAACCGTGGCGGATGATGGCATAGGGTATTGCCAAAAAGAACATATAAACAATCAAGGATTTGGAATCCATTTAATTAAACTGTTGACGCAGCAATTGAACGGAAAAATGACCTTGACGACACAAAGGGGAACTGAAGTTTCCTTCGAATTCCAAACCATAAAAGCAGCATGACAAACAGAACCAGGCTCATGATCGTCGAAGATGACATGATCATAGCAGCTAATATTTCCCTCCAGCTCAGCAACCTAGGCTATGAAGTCACTGGGATTGAGACACGTGGAGAAGACGCAATCAACCATGCACTCGAAAACCATCCTGATATTATTCTGATGGACATCCAGCTCAAGGGGAAAATCGATGGCGTGGAAGCAGCCAAAGCGATTCAAAAAACATTGGACATCCCCATCGTCTACCTGACGGCAAATTCCGACGACGCCTCTTTCGAAAGGGCTAAGGAAACCCGCCCATATGCATTCATCTCCAAACCATTCAATAAACTGAATCTCGAACGCACTATAGCACTGGTGGTCGAAAAAATCAACGAACACCCAGCACCAGATACAGAGCAAAACCACCTGATCGAGGGACTGGAAGACCGGATTTTTATCAGAACCAATGGCAAATTGGTCAAGGTCATGTTGGACGAGATACTTTACTTAGAGGCTGATAGAAATTACTGCCACATCTACACCAAAGACCAGGATTACCTGATCGTAAACACATTGAACATAGTATGCGAAAAACTCACGAACAAAAATTTCCTCCGGGTTCACAGGTCATTCGTGGTTAACCTCAAAAAACTGGATGCGGTGGCAGATTCCTATTTGGAGATCAACAACAAGGTCCTCCCAATCGGAAAAATGTACAAGGAAGACCTCATGAAAAACATCCAAAAAGTCTGAACTCAAGAAAACAATCCATTAAAACGGAAGCGAGATGATGAATTGCGTCCCGCTTTCCTCCGAGCTCTCCACCCGGATATCACCGCCATGGGCCTTGACGATATCATAACTCAGGCTAAGTCCAAGCCCAGTCCCCGAACCGGTCGGTTTGGTGGTAAAAAAAGGTTGGAAGATTTTTTCCCTGATATGTTCAGGTATACCGCTCCCATTGTCGAGCACCATTAGCTCTACCCTATCTGGCTTTTTGGAAGTCTTGACCGTGACGGTAGGCTTGAATCCATCGGAACGCTGTTTTGATTTTTCATTGACCGCGTAGAATGCATTGTTCACGAGGTTCAGCAAAACCCTCCCCATGTCCTGTGCGACTAGGCCGACTTTGGGGATATTGGGATCAAAGTCCATTTTGAAATCCGCATTGAATGACTTGTCCTTTGCCCTCATTCCGTGGTAGGCAAGGCGGAGATATTCGTCGGCCAAAGCATTGATATCGGTCGGTACTTTCTCTCCCGATTGCTTACGGCTGTGTTCCAGCATGCCTTTGACAATCGAATCCGCCCGCTTGCCGTGGTGCCTAATCTTTTCCAAATTCTGCTTGATATCTTCCAAAATCTCGTCCTCCTCTGTCTTTTGTCTTGAGTCTTGAGTCTTGAGTCTTGAATCTTTTATCTCCTCAACCAACTCCACGCTCACCTCTGCGAAATTGTTCACAAAGTTCAGGGGGTTTTGTATTTCATGGGCGATGCCAGCGGTTAGCTCTCCAAGCGAAGCCATTTTTTCGGATTGGATCAGCTGCGCTTGGGTTTCCTGAAGGGTGTCCAAGGCAGAATTGAGCTGATTGAAGGATTCAGCATTTTCCAAGGCAATCGCCGTGTAAAGGGCAATCGACCGCAGCATGTAGACATGGTAATCCGTAAAAGCGTTCTTGTTGAAGCTCTGGACTGTGACCACACCAAACAGTTTGCCTTTGGACACCAGCGGGAGATAAATCAATGAAGCGGGACTTTTGCCCTCTATCGGCGTGGGCATTTTTTGAAGAAAACGCGAATAGTCCTTCTCAAGGTCTTGGATAATGATCTCTTTTCCGGTGGAAAAACAAACCGCAGCCAAACGGTTGGGGTCGTTGACCGCATTGGAATAGGGAGGCAAAGGATGCCCATTTTCATAGGTGGCAGGAAAGTCCAAGGCCTTGTTCGCATCATGGTAAATTCCTATCCCGAATATGGAGGCATCCATCAGGCCGTTGACGTTGTCGTACACGGTGCCGATGATCTTCTCGACCGAAAGGGAGGAAGTGATCTTTCGTCCGATTTCTCCCAAAAGCTCAACGTTGTTGTAAGATTTCTGTAGGATATCTTTTTGGGCGGCAAGCTCTTTGGCCTTGGCATCGATTTCCTGCTTTTGCTTCAGCAGCAAGCGATTTGCCTTTTGTTTTTGGCGGATATTACGCAGCAAGAGAAATGCCGCCACTAGAATCAATACCAAGACAACGAGTGAACTGTATAGGAAATTTCGCTGCAGCCTTTGCTGTTCGCTGAGTAGGGCGATTTGATCCTCTTTCATTTCCAACTCATAATCGTGCTCCAGGACCAAAGACCGGTTCTTGACCTTGTCATTGACCATGCTGTCCCGGTAGCTGATGTAGTTTTGGAAAAAAGAAAGGGCATTCTTGTAGTCATTTTTCTTGGCATAGGCCTCGGCGAGCGAAGCGGAGTTATCCCGCAAGTCTTCCATGATACCCAGGTCCTGTCCCCAACGATAGCCCAAATCCCCATAATACACCGCACTGTCAAGATTCCCTTCCTTCAAATGGGCTCGGGCCAAGATTCCATATATCCAACCGTACAAACTAGGTCGACGTAACTTGTTGTTCATTGTCAATGACTCATATCCCTTTTCGAAGGCTTTGGGGAGATTGTCCATTCGGACATACACATCAGCGATATTACTGATCGGAACTAGGCTGTCTAAGTCGGTGAGGGAATAGGACAAAGCTTTTTCATATGAGGCAATCGCCTCATTTGGCCTATCGGATAGCCGGTAATTCTCACCCAACCCATTGTAAAGGCCCGCCAAACCAGACTGACCGAATCCGAGCTGCTGATTGAGTTCGATCAACTCTTGCAGGTATCCGCTGCCTTTTTCATATTCCCCAATCAAGATATAGACGTCTGCAAGGTTACTCAAAGCAGAAAATCTGGAAACAGGTTCATCCAATTCCTCGGCGAGTTTCAATGCTTCCACCCCATAATCAAGCGCTTTTGTATAGTCCCCCAATGCGGTGGACCGCGATGATATCTCATTTTGGGCCAACAACAAAAGGCGCTTGTCCCCTAGCTTTGTCGCGATCTCTTCTGCCTTAGTCAGCAAGCGGGCACTCTCGCGAATATCCTCTCTTTGCTTGAAGCCTGAAAGCCTGTAGTAAACCCATACGAGAAGCAATTCGTCGTTTGTTTCCTTGGCGATTCGCTCAGCCTGGAGAATTAGGTTCTCTGCTGAATCAACCTGATTTTTACTGGCCTGCAGCCGCGCCTGCGTCAATAATGCAAATCCCCCTCCTCGGGGATAATCAAGCCTTCTTGAGAGTTCCAAAGCCTCATTCCCATACTTTTCCAAATCTTCATTTGAAAGTCTCGGAGCGGCGTTGCAGAGCTCATTGAGTCGGTTGACACGGGCCGTATCCTGCTTGGTATAGGACTCCAGCTGCTTCTTGAGTGCTTCGATCTCATAGGATTGTCCAAGGCAAAAAAAGGACATGCAAAGTGATGCTACAAAGAGTAGAAGTTTCTTCATAAATGGATCTCGTTGGAAGTGGGCAAACAATCTTCGGAATTTAAGGAAATAACCACCAAATGCGCAATCCGGAGATATAAAAACAAAAATTAATTGGACACAACGTTGTATTCGGTGGATCGAATATGGGAACCAAGAGATCGGAACTCGGTTCGCGGTTGTTTAAGAATAATTGTCCATGACCTGATCCTTGTCTTGAAAGAGCCTCTTTTGATGAAAACCAAAGATGATTCTCCCGGCCTTTCGGATATTCTTTGATGTTTCTGGTTTTTCCACCTTGACTCATATCATGGCAAACGCTGACCTAGATCATGATTTTTGAGCGCTTTACTGGATACCTTCAATCCCAGAATTGAAACAGTAAATCCAATCCAACAACATAACCTACACCGCCATGAATACGACCAAATATGAAACCGCCTTTTCGGAAGCCGACGAGATGCTCGACCAAGCAAAAGAAGAACTTTGCCGTCCCCAGGAGGACGTCGTACACTACAATGTCTGCAAACATGCCTACAAAGCCATCGAAAAGTACATGGCGGGATACCTAATGCACCGCGGTGTGGAAATCCATAATAACAGTCATATCAAGGAACTTCTCAGCCAATGCAGGAAAATCGACAGCAAATTCAATGACCTCAATTACGACCCTGTCATCAGCGCCGAAGATCCCGAAAAGCTCATGATGAACCTGCATACCGCACAGACATTCCTTCGCCTCGCCGAAAAGACCCGGGATTACGTCCGCAATTAAATCCCCGAATGCCCCATCAGCGACAGGCAAAAACCACCAACCCTTTCCATTCCCCTTAGCAAAAAAGTCATGGAGAACAAAAAATTCAAATATCCCGGCACCCGTGTAGCCTTGGACGGCAACACCGTGGCGATCATGTGCGAGCGCGAATCATCAGACGCAGCCGGCGCCTATCCCATCACGCCCTCCACACAAATGGGCGAATATTGGGCCGAAGAAGCAGCAAAAGGCCATCTGAACATCTCGGATCGGCCTCTTATTTTTATCGAACCCGAAGGCGAACATGCCGCCGCGGCCGTGACAGCGGGACTTTCCATGACGGGATTGCGTTCGACGAATTTCTCCTCGGGACAAGGGATCGCGTACATGCACGAGTCGCTTTACGCTGCCGTGGGAAAGAGGCTTACCTACGTCCTCAACATCGGCGCCCGTGCGATGACCAAGTCCACACTCAATGTCCATGCCGGCCACGACGACTACCATGCGATAGACGATACGGGTTTCTTCCAGCTTTTTGCCAAAAAAGCCCAACACGTGGCTGACCTCAATATCATTTCCCACAGGATAGCTGAGTTGGCGCTCAATCCCGGCGTGATCGCCCAAGATGGATTTTTGACCACTCACCTGATCGAGTCGCTGCTGCTTCCCGAGCGGGAATTGATCAAGGAATACCTCGGGAGGCCGGATGACATCATCGACACCCCAACCCCGGCCCAAAAAATAATTTATGGGGAAAAACGGCGCCGCATCCCAGAACTCTGGGACGTGGACAATCCCATGATGGCCGGCATTGTGCAAAACCAAGACTCTTATATGCAGAGCGTGGCCGCACAAAGACCATTCTTTTTTGACCATATCAAAGAACTGACTGACCAGGCATTTGAGGAATACTACCAACTGACAGGACGCAGGTACAGCCGCGTAATGACTTACAAAACCGATGATGCGGACTACCTGATCCTCGGTCAGGGCTCGGTCGTTTCGAGTGCGGAAGCGGTGGTGGATTATTTGAGAAAAACCAGGGGAATCAAAGTCGGCGTGGTTGACCTCGTGATGTTCCGCCCATTCCCCGCCGACCTTTTGGCCCAAGTGCTGAAAGGCAGAAAAGGTGTAACTATCCTGGAAAGGCTCGATCAACCCCTAGCCGAAGATGCGCCCATTATGCGGGAAACAAGGGCCGTCCTTACCAAATGCATCGAAAACGGCAGCTACAAAAAAGACCTTCCTTACCCCGAACTTCCCTCCTATTCCTCAGCCGACCTGCCACCGCTTTATGCTGGATCATTTGGCATGGGAAGCCGCGACTTGCAGCCGGAGGGTATCATCGGCGCAGTCGAAAATATGTTGCCGCTCGGCAAACACAAAAAGAGATTCTACCTTTCCATTGATTTTATTCGGGACAATGCCTTCACGCCCAAGCAAAGGGCGCATCAGGAAACCATTCAGGATGCCTATCCACATGTCAAGGAATTGGCGGTGCATGGTTCCGAAAACCCCAATCTGATGCCAAAAGGTGCCATTACGGTCCGCTTCCACTCCATTGGTGGCTGGGGTGCGATCACGACCGGAAAAAACCTTGCCATGACGCTCTTTGACCTGCTTGGGTATGACATCAAGGCAAATCCAAAATACGGCTCGGAGAAAAAAGGGCAGCCAACGACCTATTATTTGGCAGCGGCACCCGAGCCCATCAACATCAACTGCGAGTATTTCTTCGTGGACGTGGTGCTTTCTCCCGACCCCAATGTATTCAAGCATACCAATGCCCTTGCCGGACTGATAAATGGCGGAACGTTCATCATCCAAAGTGAGCGAAAAACCGCCGACGAAGTTTGGGCGGATATTCCCAAGCATTACCAAAAATTGATCATCGACAACAACATTCGGATATTCTACCTCGACGGATTTAAAATCGCCCGGGAGGAGGCTTCCGATCCTGAACTTCAATTGCGGATGCAGGGAATTGCTTTCCAAGGGGCATTCTTCGCGGCTTCACCTTTGATGGAAAAAGCGGGACTGACCGATGTGGCGTTGTTGAAAGCCATCGAAGAGCAATTGCAGCACAAATTCGGCGGCAAAGGGCAACGCGTGGTGGATGACAACATGCGTGTCGTGAAGCGGGGATTTGACGAAGTCCATGAAATCAAAAACAAAGTGCTCGGTGCCCAAGCCGAAAAAACCAACGGCCACGCCACGCCGCCAATCCCGAGCATCCTCAAAACCACACCCCAAAGCGAATCCAAATTGAGCGATATCCACCGGTTTTGGGAGCAAACAGGCAACTTCTACCTGACTGGCCAAGGCAACGACAACCTCACCGATCCATTTATCGGGCTGAGTGTGATCCCTGCCACGACTTCTCTCTTCAGGGATATGACGGGCATCCGGTTCGAGCATCCCGAGTGGGTCGCCAATAATTGTACCGCTTGCGGCAATTGCTACACGGTATGTCCCGATACGGCAATACCGGGCTTGGTAAGCGAGCTTTCGGATGTGTTGGACACGGTTTTGAAAAGGGTCAAAAGGAAACACGACAAACTCGAACACCTTCCCAAGACCGTCAAGCAACTCGAACCAAAAATCCGCTCGCTCTTCAAGGAGCCACTCAATGGCGCCACAGTAAACAATCTGATCAACGAGGCTGTCGACACCATGGTCGCCGAGGAACCAAAAGGGTCTTTGGTCTCCACAGAATTGGGCTGGTTCAGGGATGAGTTGGGCGATTTCCAATTTGCATTGACGAAGCCCTATTTCGACAACATCGAGAAAAAACAGCCCAACGGAGGCGGACTTTTCAGCATCACCGTCAATCCCACGACTTGCAAGGGATGTATGGAATGCGTGAAAGTCTGCAACGACGACGCCCTGCGCATCGTGAAGCAGACCGACCAATCCATCGCCAAGTTGCGCGAGGAATGGAGCCTGTGGAGCGATCTGCCCACGACGCCCAAAAAGTTTCAGCGCATCGACGATTTGGAAGAAAAAATCGGCCCGCTCGAAACGATCTTGCTGGACAAGAGCGCTTACCAGAGTTTTGCCAGCGGGGATGGTGCCTGTTTGGGATGTTCCGAAAAATCCGTCGTCCACCTTTTCCTTGCCACAGTGGATTCTCTGATGATGCCAAGAGTGGAAAAACATTTGGCTTATCTGGAAGACCTGATCGGAAAGCTGGAAAAGCATATCCAAGTCAAGCTCATGAATACGGTCAACATCTTGGACACCAACATGATGGCCAAGATCGTTTCTGAAATGAAAGGTGGGGACCTGACCATGTCAGAGATCGCCTCCCGTTTGGAATCTGAAAAAGGCTCCTCTCCGATCGACCAGGAATGGCTTACCGAAACCACCCGGGTCCTTGCCGGACTCAAACACTTGCTCTGGAAATATACCCAAGGCACCACCGGGAAAGGCCGCTCCCACATGGGCATGACCAATGCCACCGGCTGTACCTCTGTTTGGGGAAGTACTTATCCTTACAACCCGTATCCTTTCCCTTGGGCCAACCACCTCTTCCAGGACAGCACTTCAGTTGCCATGGGGATTTTCGAAGGACATATGGCCAAAATGGCCGACGGCTTCAAACTCATCCGAAAAGCCGAAATGGAGCTGAACGGCAAGTACAACGCCCGCGATCAAAAGGAGTTCTTCACCTATTTCAACTGGGAGCAATTCAGTGACGAGGAGTGGAAACTCTGTCCTCCCGTAGTCGCCTTGGGCGGTGATGGGGCCATGTATGACATCGGCTTCCAGAACCTTTCCCGCATGATGGCTTCCGGCAAACCGATCAAAGTCCTTGTCGTGGATACCCAAGTTTATTCCAACACCGGTGGTCAGGCATGTACATCAGGCTTCATCGGGCAGGTATCCGACATGGCCCAATTCGGCAAAGTCTGGAAAGGTAAGCCCGAACCCAGAAAGGAAATCGGCCTGATCGGCATGGCGCATCGCAACACCTACGTCATGCAAGGCACTTTGGCCAACACCAGCCATATGATCGAGGGATTTATCGATGGCCTGATGACCAAAAGACCCGCCTTGTTCAACCTGTACACCACTTGCCAACCCGAACATGGGGTCGGCGACGATATGGGCGTCAACCAAGCGAAAATGGTCGTTGAGTCCAGAGGCTATCCAATTTTCCGCTACAATCCAGACAAAGGTGTCACTCCCCAAGAGGCCTTTGACCTTTCCGGCAATCCGGCGATGGACAAAATCTGGCCGACCTACGAATTGAAGTACCTGGAAAACGGCAGGCAAAAAACCATGGAAGTAGCGATGACTTTTGCGGATTTCGCATTGACGGAGGCCAGGTTTAGGAAGCACTTCAGAAAAGCCCCGCGGGATACATGGAATGAAAACATGATCGTTTTGGCGGATTTCCTTGAATTGCCCGAATCTGAAAGGGAAGGGAAATTCCCCTACATCTGGGCGGTGGACAGAAAACAACTGCTCAGCCGTGTTTTGGTGTCCAAAACCATGGTCCAATCCTGCGAAGAGCGAAGGGATTTCTGGATCATGCTCAAAGCCATCGCCGGCGTCAAGGATCAAATCGCCGCTCCTAAAGAAGACCTAGAAAGCAAGATTCGTGCAGAGGTAGTCGGAAAAATCGCCAAAGGCTTACTGAAACTCGCTGGCGAAGATGGTGCCGGAATCATGGATTTGGCTTTGGAAAATGCTCCTGAGAAAACAACAGAGGCCGCGCCGGCGGCAAAAGGCGATGCCATGGCGCCCTGGTTGGAGACCGAGCAATGTACTTCCTGCGACGAATGCATCAAGCTGAATCCCGCGATCTTCGCTTACAACACGGATAAAAAGGCCTTTATCAAAAATCCCAACGGAGGTCCATACACCGATTTGGTCAAGGCAGCGGAAAAATGCACTGCAGGCGTGATACATCCGGGTTTGCCAGCCGACCGAAACTTCCCCGATGTGGATAAATGGATCAAGAGAGGGGAAAAATTCAACTGAGGCCGTGCTGACTTTCGCATCAAATACCTTCAAACATGGCGTCCATCCGCCCGAAAACAAGGATGAGACCAACAAGCTGCCTATCCGACAGTTTCCCTTCGCGCCTGTGATCATCCTGCCCATGACGCAGCATATCGGCAAGCCGGCCGTTCCCGTAGTCCGGGAAGGCCAAGAAGTGGCTAGGGGGCAATTGGTCGCCAAGGCGGACGGATACATGTCGGTTCCCATGCATGCGCCCGTATCCGGGACCGTCCGAAAGATCACCAATGTACCCTTGATTGGCGGTCAGGTGTCGACAGGCATTTTCATCGAACCCTTTCCTTTTTCGGGACAGGAGGTGCTGGAAGGCGATCCAATTTCACTTCACGCAAGTCCGGAAAAGATCCTCAAAGGTATTCAAGACGCAGGTATCGTTGGACTGGGTGGGGCGGCATTCCCCACGCACGTCAAGCTGAAAATCCCTGAAGGTAAAAATTGCGAATACCTGATTATCAATGGCATCGAATGCGAGCCCTACCTGACGACCGACCACCGTGTCATGCTGGAGCAGTCGGATGATATTTTCATCGGCATCAGGTATTTGCTCAAAGCAACATCCGCCAAGCAAGTGCTCATCGGCATTGAAGCCAACAAACAGGACGCAGCAGACCTGCTGAGTTCCAAAACCCCAATAGATCTTCCAATTCAAGTCAAAGTCGTCCCTGTCAAGTACCCCCAAGGTGCAGAGAAAATGCTCATCACGGCCCTAACTGGACTCGAAGTCCCCTCCGGTGGATTACCGATTGACGTAGGCGCGGTCGTTGTCAATGTGGCGACGACGGCGGAAATCGGAAGATTGCTTCCCCATGGAAGGGGCATTCAAGAGCGTGTGGTAACCATCACCGGTCCTGGCATCAAAAAGAAAGGAAATTACCTGATCCCAATTGGTACACCACTTCGTTATGTTTTGGAGCAGGTCGGCGCGGTGGAAAATATCAGCGAAGTCTACATGGGTGGACCCATGATGGGCGTTTCTGCGTCCAATTTGGACATTTCAATCACAAAAGGCACTTCGGGCATTGTCGTCTTTGGCGATGACAATCTGAAAAAGATCGACAAAATCTATCCCTGCATCAAGTGCGGTGCCTGCGTCGACGCCTGCCCCATTTCCCTCAATCCCTCGCGTTTGGGTATTTTGGCCAAAAACGAGGCCTATGACCTGATGGCTGAGCAATTCCACCTGTTGGATTGCTTTGAGTGCGGTTCATGCTCTTACGTTTGCCCATCCAATATCCCGCTGGTACAATACTTCAGATTGGCAAAAGGAATCGTCAGAAAAAGAAAGGCCGCAAAACCCACCGTCCATGCTTAGCAAGACCCTCCATATCAGCAGTTCGCCCCATATCAACAAGGGCATCAGCACGGACACGATAATGCGAAACGTGGTCTATGCACTGCTGCCCGTGGTCGTGTTTGCGGTCTATGCCTTTGGAACCAATGCCCTGTTCGTCATCCTTGCTTCTTTGGTCGCCTGCGTTGGCACCGAGCACTTGTTATGCGTTTGGTCAGGCAAGCCACGCACAATCTCCGATGGATCGGCAGTAATCACGGGCTTGCTACTCGGGCTGACCTTGCCACCGATCTTCCCGATATGGATGACCATCATTGGTGGCATTCTTTCAATCGCTTTGGGCAAATTTGTCTTCGGCGGCCTGGGCAGCAATCCCTTCAACCCAGCCCTAGTCGGTCGGGCATTCCTGCAAGCAGCATTTCCAGTAGCCATCACGACTTGGTATCCTGCATTTTCCGAAGGTAGATTCACCAACCTCTCCAGGTCGGTTTTTGCATTCCCATTATCCACACCCCAAGTAGACGGGATCACAGGAGCTACCCCGCTTTCCGCATTCAAGTTTGACAAAATGGCTGCCGAAAGCACTGATTTGGCATTAGGCCTTGTGAGTGGTTCGATCGGTGAAACGTCTGCGCTTCTGATTGCCTTGGGAGGGATTTACCTCATTGCGCGTAAGATGATGAACTGGCGCATTCCCGTCTCGATCCTGGGAACCGTGTTTGTCCTCAGTGGTATCCTTTTCCTCATCGACCCAAAACTCTATCCATCCCCAGTATTCATGCTCTTTTCAGGAGGCTTGATGCTCGGAGCGATGTTCATGGCCACGGACATGGTAGGCTCGCCTATCACGCCTCTAGGAGTAGTCATCTATGGAGTATTTATCGGCCTATTAGTCGTGGTGATCAGGATTTGGGGAGGACTGCCGGAAGGCGTCATGTATGCCATCCTGCTGGGCAATGCCCTTTCGCCCCATATCGATAATCTCATCAAACCACGGGTCTACGGCACCAAAAAAACCAAACCATGAGCCAACAACAAACCATATCAACACCGAGCACCGCAAATACCAGCAGCAAGAAAATGTTGACCGCCATGGTAGGTATTGGGGTGATCTGTGCCTTGTTGATTGTCCTGGTCTATGATGGAACGAAGGAAAGGATCGAGCAGCTCCGGGCCGAAGCCTTGGAAAAAGCGGTCTTCAGGGTCCTCCCGGGAGTCAGCAGTTCGCAGATGTTTGAATTGGGAGCCGATGGGATATTCAAACCAGTCACCAAACCCGAGGGGAAAAACCCAGTCGTCTTTGCAGGCTACAATGATGCGGGCGAATTTTTGGGCGTTGCGATCGAAGGCAGCGGACAGGGATATGCAGACATCATTCGGATACTTTACGGTTACAATCCAGAAACCCAAACCATCGTCGGATTTTATGTTTTGGAAAGCAAGGAAACGCCCGGACTCGGAGACAAAATCGAAAAGGTAGACCATTTCCTAGCCAATTTCACCGAACTCTCAGCCAAGCTTACGGCTGACTTTTCGCAAATCGAAAACCAAATCATCCCGGTAAAACAAGGAGCCAAAACCAATCCTTGGGAAGTGGAAGGCATCACCGGCGCCACGATTTCCTCGCGCGCCATCGGCAACATCCTTGGCGAAAGCACGGCAACGATGGTTCCTTTGATTTTCGCCCAAAAAGAAAATTTCAAGAAAAATCCTCACCAAAAATGAGCGCAGGCATTACCAAACATACCGAACCAAAAGCAGGCCCCAGCAGTACCGATGAATTCATCAAAGGACTTTGGCGGGAAAATCCTGTGTTCGTACAGGTTTTGGGCATGTGCCCAACTTTGGCAGTGTCGAATTCCGCCCAAAACGCCTTGGCAATGGGACTTGCAACCGCGTTTGTGCTCGTGATGTCCAATATACTTGTTTCATCTCTGCGCAATTTTATCCCCAAGGAAGTCCGGATCGCCTCTTTCATCCTCATCATAGCCACCTTCGTCACGATAGTGGACTATGCCATTCAGGCCATCAGTGTGGATTTGCACAAAAACCTTGGGGCATTTATCGCCCTTATTGTCGTCAACTGCCTAATCCTGAGCAGAGCCGAAGCTTTTGCATCCAAAAACGGCATCGGCAAATCCATCCTTGACGCGATGGGCATGGGATTGGGTTTTGTATTCGCCCTATTTTGTCTCGGAGCCGTGCGGGAGATCCTAGGTAACGGGACCCTGTTTGGTTTGGCAGTTTTGCCGGAATCCTTCGAAAAATGGATCATCATGATCTTGCCGGCGGGCGGATTCTTCACCTTGGCGGCTTGGCTGCTGCTGTTCAATTTCTTCAAACTCAAAAAGGCAAAAGCATGAATACCGAATCCTATTGGACCATATTGATCAATGCCAGCCTCGTCAACAACTTTGTTTTGGCATACTTTCTCGGTATTTGCCCTTTTCTGGGGGTTTCGGGAAAAATGGAAACCGCGTCCAAAATGGGCGGCGCAGTTACGTTTGTCATGCTCATCAGTTCGGTGTGTGCCTACGGAATACATGCCCTCTTGGTGGCGATCAATGCTCCATTTCTGGAATTGATCAGCTACATCGTCGTGATCGCCGCCACCGTGCAATTGGTCGAGATGTTTATCAAAAAAATGAGCCCTGCACTCTTCCGGGCATTGGGCATTTTCCTCCCCCTCATCACGACCAACTGTGCGATTTTGGGTTTGGCGCTTTTCCAGACTTCAAAGGGCTATGACCTGGACCAAAGCTTGATCTTTGCCATCGGCGCGGGTTTGGGTTTCACGCTCGCCTTGGTATTGATGGCGGGAATCAGGGAGCAGTTGGAATATGCGGAAGTGCCAGACGTGGTCAAGGGAACTGCCCTCACACTGTTGGCAGCGGGATTGCTCTCGCTCACGTTTATGGGATTTTCAGGGTTGGGATAAAAAGGAAATCATGGAAAACATTTGGACATACCTCCTCGCCATCATCGCAGTCATCGGCATCATGCTGCTGTGGGTTTGGGTACAATCCCAATGGCGCGAGACCTTTTCGGAAAACATCTCTGATCCCGATGTCCTCGCCGAGCGAAGGAGCTGCGGCAACTGCGGCTGCACCAAAGTGTGCAACAAGAAACAATCAAATCAAGCATCCATCCACCAAAAAACGATATAGCCATGTCTTACCTATCTGATCTTGATACCAGCAAACAATACAAGGCCAAGGTGAAAAAAACCAAAAGGCTCACACCGGCCAATGTGGAAGAAATCCGCGAAATCCAACTGGAGATCAACAGTCCCGAATTTAAGGTCGAGGTGGACCAAAGTTTTGGGGTACTCGTCTACCACAAAAGCGACTTTGGCAATACCTACCACCACCGCCTCTACAGCGTGGCGGATATTCCAGAACATTCGAAGGGAAAATCGCTCATTACGATGCTTGTAAAGCGCTGCTTTTATGTAGATGATTTCAGCGGGGAAATGTATCCGGGCATCGGTTCCAATTACCTCTGCGACCGGCACGAAGGCGATGAAATCACGGTTACGGGACCGTTTGAATTGCCATTCAAAGTGCCAGACGACAAAAACGCCAACATGATACTCATCGGAATGGGTACGGGAATCGCGCCCTTCCGCGCCTTTATCAAGCATGTCTACAGCCAAGAGAAAGAATGGAAAGGAAAAATCCGCCTGTTTTACGGAGCAAAAAGCGGTCTTGAATTGCTTTACCTGAATGATAAGGACGGCGACCTGACCAACTATTATGACAAAGGAACCTTTGAGGCCTTTCATGCCCTTAGCGCGCGGCCGCATTGGCAGGATCCAATTTTGTTGGACCAAGCCATCGAGCAGCGTGCGGAGGAAATCCTCGAGATGCTGGGTTCAGCCAACACCTATATCTACATCGCCGGCTACGAAAAGGTCAAAGAAAAACTCAACAAGGCCTTCATCAGTATCCTTGGCTCCAAGGAAAAATGGGAAAACCGTAAAGCAGAGCTGATTGCAGGGAAGAAATGGGCGGAAGTGATTTATTAGACTTGAGACATGAGACGCAAGATATAAGACGTGAGATTTGAGATATGAGTGACATGTCCTGAAATAGCTTGACAGAAGAGGTCAGACTAAAATCAGGTTAAATATGACAAAAACGGTTCGGGAATTCAAGCGGTACAGTATTGGCTTCAAGAAGCATGTGGTTGA
>NZ_JAKEVZ010000024.1:0-36598 GCF_021491425.1 Mariniradius sediminis
TACCTATTACCAAAAATTGCAACCTACAATCCAGTGAACCGCCGTATACGAGGCCCGTACGTACGGTGGTGTGAGAGGCGCACCTCGCTAACTTAACGGTTGGCGAGGCCGTCTACTCGATTAGCGGTATGTGCTTTATTCGTTCTCAAAGTCAAATTCTTTTATTAATTGTCCTGTCAGTGCTGAATAAAGTTTCCCTTGGCTGGTCAAGATGAGACCGCCTTGTTTTAAAAACTCTATTTCAATAGGTTCGCCAAGATTAATTTCTTTTTCAACTTTTCCGGTCTCAATGTCTATGTAGCATAAATACTTTGGACTACCCTTTTCATATTCCCACCGAATTCCCAAGATTTTATCAAGTTCGTTTGAATATTCGATTTCGAGAAAGTGACCTATTACATTAGTTGCCCAAAGGGTTTCAGCGTTTGAAAGTGAAACTGCCGCAAGTGGATTTGTCGAATATGCACAGATAATTTTGTCTTTAGAAAAACAAGCGTCAAGCAAACCAAATGATTTATGCGTAAAACTCTTAATAGTTTTTCTGTCTGTTCTGGTTACAAGTGTTGATGTTGACGACTTTTCAAATTGGTCAATGGTTGAATATGGGTTTTCTCTTATAAATTCAATCCCTCTTAATTTTTCAACTGTTTCGCCAGTTTTCTTATCGAGGAAAAAGGCGCCTTGGTTTTCCGTGTCAATATAAATTAGGTCGTGATAATGATTTAGAATTATTGCTTTTGCAGGTTTTTTGATGTCCTTTCGTTGCCAAAAAATTTCCCCGTTGTCAGCATTATAAAGGGTAACGGTTTTATGGTCGTAACCGGCAACTGTAATTTGTTTTCCATCTTCTGAAATTGATATAGCATTTCTCATTCCGCACACTAGATCAGTTGAGAATTTGGAGACAAGCCCATTCTTTATGTCCCATACTTGAACATTCTTTTCCCATTCAGCAACGACAATTCTGTCACCGTTTACTGTCGCTGATATTGCTCTTATTTTTTCGTATTTCTGTGTTGTCATAGCATTACCGCTAACGTTTGTATATCCTTAATATTGATGATATCATCCCGATTTGGAGTGATATCAACAATAATGTTGATATTTTTCAATTATCTTAAAAATAAGCTCTTTTAGTTAAACCTCCAATTCGTCCAAAGGACTTTTTGTTTGGTCAAATCCCCTGGTGGGGATATGGGTGTAGATCTTTGGAACCAAACACCGGCGAACAATAAAAAAGCCCCCGATTGCTCAGGGGCTTTTCTTTATCCAAATTTTCCTTATGTCTTCGTGCCCTCGTGGAAAATAAGACCTTCGAGGTTCCAAAAACGGCAAAGGTCTTCAGGAACCGTAAACTTTTCCAAAGTTCTGAACTTTGGAAAAGTTGACTAGGAAAACGGATACTTGCCTTTTTCGATCATGTAGTCGGCGATCTGTCTTCTTAGTTCCTTGGTATTGAGGATCTCCGACTTTGTGAAGCGCTTCAATCCCATCAGCATGACTTTCTGCTCATCGCCTTTGGCAAATGCGCCGATGGCTTCCTTGGCCGATTGCTCGATCTTGCCAACCGCCTCAAAGAGATAGACCTTGGACATCGCAATCTGGTGCGCCGCGGCTTCTTCGCCCCTTTGGGACACCAACTTCTGTGTGCGCAAGATCGCAGACTCCGCCGCGTAGATCTCGATCATGATGTCGGCGAGGTTCATCATCACCTCCTGCTCGGACTCGATCTTGTCGGCGAGGGCCATGGCTGCCTTACCGCCGACCATGAGGAATACTTTTTTGAGTTTTTTGATGACGTCCATCTCGGCGGCAAACAATTCGGAAGTATCGATGCTCTCAAAGCTCGGCACCGAAGTCAGTTCATTGGCGACAGCCATCGCAGGTTCAAAGAGGGCGATTTCACCCTTCATCGCGCGCTTCAGCAGCATGCCCACCATCAGCATGCGGTTGATCTCGTTGGTACCTTCGTAGATTCGGGAAATACGGGCATCACGGTACGCACGCTCCATCGGTGCATCGGCAGAATAGCCCATGCCACCGTATATCTGTACACCCTGATCGACCACATAATCCAACACTTCCGAACCGTGCACCTTGGCAATAGCCGCTTCGATGGCAAACTGCTCCAATGCTTTCAATTTGGCTTCTGCATCAGGCATTCCCTCCGCGGCCAAGGCCTGCATCCTATCCTCGATATCCTGTCCTGCGCGGTAACAAAGTGACTCGCAGGCGTAGGTGCGGATGGCCATTTCGGCAAGCTTCTGCTTGATGGCGCCAAAGGTATTGATTGATACGCCGAACTGCTTCCTTTCGGTCGAATACTTGATGGCATGCGAAGCTACCGTCCTACAGCCACCCAACACGCCTGCACCCAACTTGATGCGTCCGATATTGAGGATGTTGACTGCGATCTTGAAGCCATTGCCACGATCGGAAAGGAGGTTTTCGACGGGAACTTTGCAGTCGTTGAAGAATACCTGGCGTGTGGACGAACCCTTGATTCCGAGTTTCTTTTCCTCCTCGTTCATGGTGATGCCGCCGAAGGTTTTCTCGACGATAAAGGCGGAGAGGTTTTTGTCGTCGTCGATTTTGGCAAAGACGATGAATAGATCCGCAAAACCTGCATTGGATATCCACATCTTTTGGCCGTTGATGATGTAGTGCTTGCCATCGGCGCTGAGGACTGCTTTGGTCTTGCCGCTGTTGGCGTCGGAGCCGGCATCGGGTTCGGTCAAGCAGTAGCAGGCTGCCCATTCGCCCGTGGCTAGCTTGGGAAGGTATTTGGACTTTTGGTCCTCATTGCCATAGTACAAAATAGGCAAAGTGCCGATTCCGGTATGCGCACCATAGGTGGTGGAAAACGAGCCCGCAGCGCCTACGATATCGGCAATCAGCATGGAGGTATTGAAACTCATGCCGAGGCCACCGTAAGCTTCCGGTACCGAAATACCCAAAAGGCCAAGCTCGCCCGCTTTTTTGAAAATGGAAGGCACGAGCTCAGGATGCTTCATGCTGTCGATTTCTTCGATCCTGGTATGGATTTCGGTATCGACAAAGTCCTGACAGGCCTGGGCCATCATTTTTTGCTCTTCGTTGAACTCTTCGAAGATGAAGATTTCTTGGGCGTCCGTTTCCTTGATCAGGAACTCACCGCCGTTGATGGAGGATTTTGTTAATTGACTCATATGGATGAATTTTTATGTTTTTCTAAAGGGAGGCAAGAGCCAAGATGCAAGAAACAAGACAGTCTTGGTTCTTGACTCTTGTTTCTTGGTTCTATTTCAGCAATTCAAACACCCCCGCCACTCCTTGGCCGCCGCCGACGCAGGCTGTAACCATGCCGTACTTTTTGTTTTGTCTGCGGAGTTCGTTGAAGAGTTGAACGGAAAGCTTGGCACCAGTACAGCCGAGTGGATGGCCGAGGGCAACCGCGCCTCCATTCACATTTACTTTGTCGATATCCATGTCGAGGGATTTGATCACGGCAAGTGCCTGTGCAGCGAAGGCTTCATTCAATTCTATCAGGTCGATCTTGTCCAGGGCAAGTCCCGCCTGCTTCAATGCTTTTGGCACGGCTTCTTTCGGACCGATACCCATGATGCGTGGTTCTACACCAGCGACGGAATAGGACATCATGCGTGCTATCGGCTCCAAATTGAGTTGCTTTACCAAGCGCTCGGACATCACGACAACGAAAGCTGCCCCATCCGAAGTCTGCGAGGAATTACCCGCGGTCACTTTTCCGTTCATTTTGAAAGCAGGCTTTAGGCTGGCAAGACCTTCGAGTGATGTGCCCGCACGGGGTCCTTCGTCCGTGTCCACGACAAACTTCCTCGTTTTGCGTTTTCCTTTGTCGTCGAGGTATGTTTCCTCCACTTCGACAGGGACGATTTCGGACTTGAATTTTCCGGCCTGGATAGCAGCCAAGGCGCGGTCATGCGAACGCACAGAGAACTCGTCCGCCTGCTCGCGACTGATGTCATAATCCTTGGAAAGTTCCTCCGCCGTCAAGCCCATGCTGAGGTAGTAGTCGGGCGTTTGCGAGGCTATTTTCCAATTGAGTGCTGTTTTGTAGCCCATCATGGGCAGTAGGGACATGGATTCTGTTCCCCCTGCAATGATGCAATCTGCCATTCCCGCTTTGATTTTGCCGACAGCGAGGGCGATGGCCTCAAGACCGGAACCACAGTATCGGTTAATAATAAAACCGGGGACATCCTTTCCCAGTGCCAGTAGGGAAATCATGCGACCCATTTGCATGCCTTGTTCGGCTTCGGGTACCGCATTGCCGACGATGAGGTCATCGACCATTTTGTTTTCAAGTCCGGGTGTATTGGCGACGAGGTGTTTGATGACATCCGCTGCCAAATCATCGGGGCGGTAAAATCGGAATCCGCCTTTCTTGGCTTTTCCCACCGCTGATCTATATCCATTTACGATGTATGCTTCCATGGAAGTTTGTGATTAGGGTTATGTTAATTCTTGAAATATGCGTTTTGGTTAATGAATCGAGAAGCGAGAGTTTAGAAACGAGACCCGATAGAGAGAGCATCAGTGATACCTTGCGGTGACAACACGATAGTTAGTAAGGATTTTGCTCTACCGTTGATTTGAATCCAATGATCATCTTTTGAATTTCATCGATATCATGATTGATGGATTCGAAATCATCTTGCGTTAGTAGCCCAACTCTTCTAGCAATTATTGTTTGGGTTTCAAGCTCAAAACTCTCTCCAAGGCTTATATCCAAACTGTTTGTAAATGCTTTTGAAGAATTCCTGGCTGTGCCTTCTGCGATATTGGAAGGAATAGAAACAGAAGAACGCCGCATTTGCGAAGTCATTCCAAATTTTTCTTCGTTTGGAAACTTGGACGTGATTTGATAAACCTTAACAGCCATATCAACCGCCTTATTCCATACCATCAAGTTTTTGAAATTATGTCTAAGTTTCATTTCTGGATTTGATTAAATGTTGGATTTACTTCAAAGTATTCGAAATCTGTTGTCTCCCCCTTCTCGTCTCTCGCTTCTCGCCTCTTAATTGCGAAGCGGTTTTCCTTTGAACAAGATGCTGTGGATCCGCTCGAGCGTTTTCTTTTCGCCGGTCAAGCTGAGGAATGCTTCGCGCTCGAGGTCCAAAAGGTACTGTTCGCTCACTTCCGTAGGAGAAGACAAATCACCGCCTGACATGACCCAGCCGAGTTTACGGGCGATTTTCGCATCATGCTCGGAGATATAATTTCCATACAGCATTCCCGTGATGCCTGCCTCGAACAGGGCCAGGGAAGTTTTTCCCAAAACCTTGATATTGGTCTGCTGTACGGGTTGGGTATAGCCTGCAGCCTGAAGGGCGAGTACTTTTGCCTTTGCATCCGCCAAAACCCGCTTGCGGTTGAGTGTGATGCTGTCTTTGGTTTGTAAATACCCAAGTCCACGCGCTTCCGCCGCCGAGGTGGAGACTTTTGCAGTCGCAATGTTCATGAAGTATTCCTGAAGGCGGTTGAGCTCAACGTCACCCGCTTTGGATTCATTGCTGAAGCGCAAGGTCATTTCCTTGGTACCACCGCCAGCTGGTATCAATCCAACGCCAAACTCTACCAAGCCCATGTACAATTCGGCATGTGCCTGCACCGCATCTGCATGCAGCGAGAGTTCACAGCCACCGCCCAAAGCCATATTGTGTGGTGCGACCACCACAGGCACTGCGGAGTAGCGGGCACGCATCATGGTATTTTGGAAAGCAGCGATCATCAGGTTGATTTCATCAAATTCCTGGTCACCGGCAAACATGAAGAGCATCGCCAAGTTGGCACCGGCAGAGAAGTTGCCGCCCTCATTGCCAATGACCAATCCTTTGTAGGATTTTTCGGCCATACTGATGGCGGTGTTGATGCCTTCTAGGACTTCCTGTCCGAGGGAATTCATTTTGGTATGGAATTCCAAACCCAACACATCATCGCCCAAGTCGTAAATCGTGGAACCGGCATTTCCCCAGACTTTCTTGTTGCCTGCTTTCAGGGTATCCAACAGGATAAAGGCTTCCGTACCGGGGATCGGCAAATACGATTTGCTTGGAATGTCATAGTACTTGCGTTGTCCGTTTTCGACGGTGTAAAAGCTGTCTTTTCCTGCGGCCAACATCTCGTGTACCCATGGGGCGGCTTTTTCGCCGGCAGCTTCCATTTTTGTGACTGTATCCCGTACACCTAGGATATCCCAGGTTTCAAATGGACCGAGTTCCCAACCAAAACCCGCAGATACGGCCTGGTCGATGCGGTACAACTCATCGGAAATCTCCGGAATTCGGTGGGAGCAATATTTGAACAGATCATAAAAAGAAGCCCTGTAAAATTCACCTGCACGGTCGTCGAAATTGACCAAAAACTTGATGCGTTTTTTGAGGTCGTCGATTTCCTTGGATGCTTCGAGGGCTTTGAATTTGGGTTTTTCTTCGGGTTTATATTCAAAGGTCTTGAGGTCAAGCTCTTTCAGTTCCTTACTGCCGTCCTTGTGGCGGATCATCTTGAAATATCCCTGACCGGTCTTGTCCCCCCACCATTTGTTTTCGTAGAGTACTTTTACAATGTTGGGCAACTGGAATTTGTCCCGGGATTCATCATGGGCCAAGGCTTTGTACAGGTTGTTGGCAACATTCACCGTGGTATCCAAGCCCACCACGTCCATGGTCCGGAAGGTGGCCGACTTGGCGCGTCCGATGACCGTTCCCGTAAGCTTGTCGACTTCGGAGACGCTCATGCCCATTTTTTCAATGGCATGCATGCCAGAGATGATCGCATAAACACCGATTCGGTTGGCGATAAACGCCGGGGTGTCTTTGCAAAGCACGGTTTCCTTTCCGAGGAAGCGATCTCCATAATCCATCAAGAAGTCGATTACTTCCGGATTGGTCTTTGGACCGGGGATGATTTCAAGCAGTCTCAAATACCGTGGCGGGTTGAAAAAGTGTGTCCCGGCGAAGTTTGCCTGAAAATCCTCCGACCTTCCTTCACACATCAGATGCATCGGGATACCGGAGGTGTTGGAAGTGATGAGTGTACCCGGCTTGCGGAATTTCTCTACTTTGTCAAAAAGGGTTTTTTTGATGTCGAGCCTTTCGACCACTACTTCGATGACCCAATCGTAATCTTTGATTTTTGCCAAGTCGTCATCAAAGTTGCCCGTACTGATCCTTGACACGTAAGAAGCGTCGTAGAGTGAAGCCGGTTTGGCTTTCAGTGTGTTGTCAAGCGCGGCATTGACCAATCGGTTCCGGACAGCCTTGTCCGCGGTGGTCAGGCCTTTCTTCTTTTCCTCCTCGCTGGGTTCGGCAGGGACGATGTCAAGCAGGAGTACCTGCACGCCGATATTGGCAAAGTGGCAGGCGATTCTCGAACCCATCACTCCCGAACCGAGGATTGCTACTTTTTGAATGGTTTTTTTCATAAAAATTGACTGGATGTTTAGACTTCGTACAGCGGATCGTTGTACTGAAGTGGGTTTACTGTATCTGTTTGAAGGTTTTCTATGACTTGGTTGATTTTTTGGAACACGGAGAAGAAGGTCTGCAAATCCTCCTCACTGACCAATTCGCGGACCATGAGGTTAAACTCCTTGATGGTTTGCACCGAGATTTCTTTCTTTCTTTTTCCTTCGGGAGTCAAAAAAATGCGCACGGACCGCTTATCTATCGGGTCAGGTACTCGATAGATCAAGCCTTTTTCCTCCATACTCTTGAGCATTCTGGTGAGACTCCTTGCTTCCAGGCCCATCAGCGGCGCAATTTTCGTGGCGGGCGTCCCCTCTTTCGAGTTGATATTGATCAGCACAAAACCAATCGATGTGGTGAAGTCCTCCATCACGGCCTTTTGGTTGTACATCCTGGAAATGGCATGCCAAGCACTCTTGATGTGATAGTCAACGGTTTCTTCGCGCTTCATGGGTATCACTTTATACGGCCAATCTACAAAAATTATTGTATGCATGCATACTATTTTGAAAAAAAGTTATGCATGCAGAGGAAATTTTAGGGTATCATTATGGACATAAAAAAAACTATATTCTGTCTGGTGTCAGAATATAGTTTGATTCAGTGGAAAAATTAGAAAAATACCTATTTGATCAAATTAAGTTTCCTACAATCACTGGTACATGGACTCGATTTCTTTGGCAAATTTTTGATGAATAATCTTGCGCTTGAGCTTCATAGTCGGAGTAAGCTCTCCCGTTTCAATGGTCCACTGCTGTGGAAGTACGACAAACTTCTTGACTTGCTCCCATTTCCCGAAGTACTTGTTTTTCTCGTCGATCTCCTTTTGGAACTTGTCCAGGATCTCAGGCTTTTTCAGCATCTCGGCATCGGTCGTGTAGGGAATGTCCTTGTGTTTGCACCAGTCTTTCAATCCTTGGATACTGGGCACAATCAGTGCTGCCGGAAAGTTCTTGTTTTCGCCGACCACGATGATTTGTTCGATGACAGGTGACTCCTTGAACTTGTTTTCCATGGGCTGTGGCGCGATGTACTTGCCTCCCGAAGTTTTGAAAATCTCTTTTTTGCGATCTGTAATCTTGAGATAGCCCCCTTCATGAAGCTCTCCGATATCACCTGTGTGGAACCATCCATCGGGTTCGAGGACTTCCGCGGTCAAGTCAGGCTGCTTGTAATAGCCCTGCATTATATTGGGACCTTTGGCAAGGATCTCCCCATCAGGAGCGATTTTGACCTCCACATCCTTTACGATTTTGCCCACCATGCCAATGCGGATATCCTTGTGGTTGCAGACGGAGGCCGAAATCACCGGTGAAGTCTCCGTCAATCCGTAACCTTCGCATACAGGAATACCAGCAGACCAAAACACCCGGGCCAATCTTGGCTGAAGTGCCGATGCGCCTGAATTGATTTGCATCACATTTCCGCCCAATGCTTCCCTCCATTTGCTGAATATGATCTTGTTGGCAAGTTTCAGTTGGAAGTTATACCAGGCACCTTGGTCTTTGTTGGGCTCATATTTCAAACCCAAATTAAGCGCCCAAAAAAACAAGGATTTCTTCACCCCAGTCAATTCATAACCTTTCGAAACGATCTTGTCGTACACCTTTTCCAAAAGCCTCGGTACGGTATCAAAAATATGAGGTTGGACTTCTTTGAGGTTTTCGCCGATCGTCTCCATACTCTCGGCATAGTAGATCGAAATACCCATGTAAATGAAGCAATAAGATCCTGTGCGTTCATAGATGTGGCAGAGCGGTAGAAAACTCAAGGCCTTGCCATCACCGGTCGGTACCACGATTCGGTCCTCTACCGCATACAGGTTATGGATAATGTTGCCATGGGTCAACATGACACCTTTTGGACGACCTGTGGTACCTGAAGTGTAGATGATCGTTACCAAGTCTCCGGTCTTTACACCATTTTTTCTAAGCTCGAGATCGGCGAGGTTGCCATTGTCGCCAGCTTTCAAAAAATCCTCCCAATATTCGCAGCCGTCTATCCGATCGAAAGAAATCAACCGAATCGAAGTATCCTTCGCTGCTTCCTTTGCTTTGGAATAGATTTCCGCATCGCCGACGAAGACCATTTTCACCTCCGCGTGGTTAAAAATGTACTGGTAGTCGTCTGCAGAGATCGTGGGATACATCGGCACTGAAATGGCACCGATCTGTTGCATGGCCAAGTCAGCAAAGTTCCATTCCGGTCTATTGTTAGAGATGATGGCTATTTTATCGTCTTTGTCGAGACCGCTTGCCAATAATGCCAAACTTAGGTTGTCGACGATACTTTTTACTTCCCTGGACGAATAGGTTTTCCACTGTCCATCAACTTTTCGGGCCAAGGCTACCTTTTTGTCATAGGTTGCGATTTGATGGGGAATCAGGTCAAATAGTCTGCTGATATGCATGGTTTTTTTGGGTTTGATGTAGGCGGAGTCAAATTACCCAAATATGGACATTAATCCAAAAGGCGTATTTTTTGGAATATCCACAGCGCTATAATGTTATTACTTTATTTATTTAAAAAAATCTATTGTAATTATTAAGGTGTGGATTTGTGGAAAAGAATCGAGATATCTTTTTTAAACAAATGATGTTGCTTGTGCACATATTTATCCACCGTTTTGCGGTTCATTCCCGATCGTTAAACCATTGATTTTCTTTTATATATGGAGTGTGTTTGTTGGTGTTGTGGATAGGGTATTGTTGTAAGTTGGTAGACAAGTGTCTGTGGGATGATTTGTGGATAATTGTGGAAAGACCGGTAGTTATTTTTTGCAAGTAGTTGGTCTTCGGATTTTGCTGTTTCTATCATGGATAAGTGGAGGTTTATGCGCAAGTTATCCATCGGTATCCACAAATTTTTCTCGGTTTATCCCCAAAATTATTCTGGTTTTTTTTCCGTTTCTCTCATGATTCCTGGTCCATTTCTGGGTTCGATTGTGACTTCCAAAGTCCATCCTCCGCGGATGATCGTATCGTAGGGTTCCGGGTTTTCGGGGTTTGTGAGGAAGTAAATGGGTTCGGCGTATCTTTTATCTAGATAATTTGATGTGTCCCAACGTTTGTTTTTGTTTCGATCTACGACGGCACGTATGACGTAGGTACCAGCTTCTATATTTTTGAAAGTTGTTGTGTTTGTATTTTCGAGGTATGCCTGGCGTATGATTTCGTCCTTTTTGGTTAGGATTTGTATGATGAGTGGTCGTTCTTCCGTATTCACTGTTACCTTGATTTCCTCAGCCAGGGTTTCCGGATTTATCTTGGTGTAGGTGTTTTCATATTTCTTGTCTGTCCATACTCCCTCTACGTCCTTGAAGGTTGAATCACCGATATACAGCGTGAATGAGTCAGAGGCAACGGAATCCGGAATGGGGATCAATAAGCTGATTGAGGTTCTTTGTAAGCTGTCTTCGAATGATAACATCTGCGGTGTTATCTGCACGTTATTTATAGTATCGTACTTTACAAACAATGAGTCGTAATTGATATCGACAATTGGTTTGTTGAATAGTATCTGTGCCTGGATGTTTTTGGTAAAGGTTTTTGTATTCCCAAATGACGGGATTGGTGTATCCTTTTTTCGGTCGCTTTCTTGGAATTTGAGATAAAGAGTCGAATCAACTTGTATACCTGCAGAATCAGCTAATTGGATTCTCACCGCAGTGCTGTCGTTACTTAATGTTTGATGATAGAAGCGTATGGATTTTTCCTTGGCGGCATAGAACATGTCTTTCCCGAGATCTTCATGTTGGATCTCAATATTAACAGCGGCTTTTGTAGTAGTGATTTCGAAATTTTGTCCAATAGTGGCAGTTCGTTGTATTTTGAATGGGGAAAGATCCGATTTGTCAAGAATGAAATTGAGCCCAGTGATGTCTGATTCCAGATTGATAGTGTCTATTATAAAGGAATAAGGTTCGGTTTTGAATTCGGCTTTGTTGTTGTTATTGGCGTCCTCCCATGCGAAGGAGAGGTATTTACCCTGTTTAAGGTTTCGCAGCGTGAAAAGGCCGGTAGAGTCTGTTTGCACGACGTAGTATGGAGGACCTGTGAAAACATTGGTGGTATCGTCTAATGGATATAGACCTACCAATACATCTTCTAATTTTGGAGTATTTTGAGGAAAGTTGAATGATACTTTTCCGTTCGCGCTGAGGCTGTCGATGGTCGGACCTGTCGAAAATACCAGGCGTAGGTTTTCGGGGACATTTCCTTCAGTTATGTCCTTGATGGATTTTTGGAAATTGAATACATATGTGGTGCTGTCCTCAAGTTCTTGATTGAGGTTGATGGTGACCTTGTTTCTGTTTGCGGTTACCTCTATGTCATCCTTGTTGATTCTGGGTGTGATTAGGATAAGCTTGTTGGGTGTCTCGGTCCGGACATATTCGCTGAATTCAAGAATGATTGTGCTTGGCTTGGTGTTTGTTGATTCGTTCACTGGATTGATGGACAACAACTCGGGAGCATCTTCGTCTTTGGGTCCTCCAAGCGGTGCACTTTGTTTTGCACAAGAAAGAATAGATGAAATGATAATGATTAAATATATGTAGAATAAATATTTCATTTTTTCTTCAAAATAAACAATAAACTAGAGTACTGATTGTCTTTTTTACTAGCTGATTCATTGGATTTGGTGCCGATTTGGAGGGCTCTAAAGATGTTGAGGAGACCGCTGCGGGATGGATTTTGGTATTTTTCGCTGAGGATGGAAACATAGTAGGCGTCAAAAGGCATCGGTAGGGTCGATTCGATTTGGAGCTCAAATTCCTCTGCAAGTTTCTGAATCGAACTTTGGTTGAAATGGTAAAGGTGCCTTGGTACATCCCAGGCAGCCCAATATTCCTTGTAGTGTTGGGCGTCGAAAGACTCACGGTTTGGAACGGCGATAAGCAATTTGCCATCAGTCTTGAGATGTTTCAGAAGATTTTTGAGGGTACTCCTCAATGCATGGATATGTTCCAAGACGTGGAATAGCGAGATGATGTCAAATGTTTTCGATTTTTTCAGTTCATCGTAAGCTAAGTAGGTTTTTACGCCGTGGCCGTTGGAAGTTGCATTGGCTGTTGGGTTGGGTTCGATACCCGTCACTTTCCAACCGTCGGCTTTGGCTGCTTTGAGGAAATGCCCTGTACCGCAGCCATAGTCCAATATTGACCCTTTTCCGGGGAAATATTCGTTGATTTGGTTGACCTTTTTTCTTATGGTGAACATCCTGATCAGTTTGTACGCCAGGTTGATTAGGGAATTGGATTTGTTCTGGTGTGAGACGTATTCCGGTGATTCATAGTACCGGGCTATTGAATCTGCGTCTGGCCTTGGATTTGTGAAGACAAGGTCACATTTGGAACATTTGCAGGTATAGAAACTCTCCTTGCTGATGGAGTGGTCCTTGATTTCGGAATGGTTTAAAAAAAGCCCACTCTTGCAAAGTGGGCAGTGAGTCAGTTTTTCCAATGGCATTATCTTCCCAGATAAACAGTCAGGATAGAAAGGTCTGCTGGAGATACACCGGAGATTCTCGATGCTTGTCCCAGGGTTTCTGGCCTAACCTTGTTGAGTTTTTGTTTTCCTTCGGCTGAAAGGGCCGGAATGGCGAGATAATCAAAATGAACCGGGATCCTGAAGTTTTCCATGTTGTTCAGTTTGTCCACCATTTGCTGTTCCTTTTCGATATAGCTGTCGTATTTGATTTGGATTTCCGCTTGTTCCAATACGTCCTTGGAGTATTTGGAAAGGTAGACTTTGAGGTCATTGTCTAAATCCATGATTTCCTTGAGTCCGAGTTGGGGCCTTTTCAGCAGTTTTTCGACAGATATCTTTTCCTTCACGGTGGCTGTATCCATGTCTTCGAGTCCTTCATTGATCAAATCAGGGGCGAGTTTCTTTTGCCTGAGGTCATTGATCAATTTTGCTGTGTCCGATTTCTTATCCAGCATTCGTTCCAATCGCCTGTCGTCAGCTAGGCCTATTTGATGTCCCAACTGCGTCAGCCGGAGATCCGCATTGTCTTGTCTCAGCAAGAGTCTGAATTCCGCCCGTGATGTAAACATTCGGTAAGGCTCTTCCGTGCCTTTATTGATGAGGTCATCTATCAGAACGGCAATATAGGCCTCTGAGCGCTTCAAAATCACAGGTTCTTCTTTCTGTACTTTCCTAGCGGCGTTGATTCCTGCCATGAGACCTTGGGATGCTGCTTCCTCATACCCTGTCGTACCGTTGATTTGGCCTGCAAAAAACAGGTTCTCAATCAACTGTGTTTCGAGGCTCAATTTGAGTTGGGTTGGAGGAAAGAAATCATATTCTATGGCATATCCTGGTCGGAACATCTTTGCGTTTTCGAATCCTCGGATTTTCCGCAAGGCTTTGTATTGTACATCTTCCGGAAGCGAGGTAGAGAAACCATTGACGTAGATTTCGACGGTATTCCAGCCTTCGGGTTCCACGAAGATTTGGTGCCTTTCCCGTTCCGCAAACCTGTTGATTTTGTCTTCTATGGAGGGACAGTATCTTGGACCCAGACCTTGTATGCGGCCGTTGAACATTGGTGAGCGATCAAATCCGGATTCCAGTGTTTCGTGCACCTCTTTGTTGGTATAGGTAATCCAGCAGGTTCTTTGCTCTGTAAGTGGTTGCGTTTCGTCAGAATAGGAGAATTTTTCCGGATTTTCATCCCCAAATTGGACTTCCATCTTTGAGTAGTCCAAAGATCTTCCATCTACCCTTGGTGGAGTTCCGGTTTTCATTCGTCCTGCTTCAAATCCCAAGCCAACCAGCTGTTCGGTAATTCCTTTGGCAGCTGATTCCCCTGTCCTACCCCCGCCGAATTGTTTTTCCCCGATGTGGATGACCCCGTTGAGGAATGTTCCGTTGGTGAGTACAACTGATTTTCCCGGGATTTCTAAGCCGATTCCTGTCCTCACGCCGCGAACTCGTCCATCTTTCACAAGGAGGCCGCTGACCATTTCTTGCCAGAAATCAACATTTGGAGTTTGTTCCAGCGCCAATCTCCACTCCTCCGCAAACCGCATGCGGTCATTTTGGCTGCGGGGTGACCACATCGCGGGACCCTTGGAGCGGTTCAACATCCTGAATTGGATCATTGACTTATCGGAAATGATACCCGACATTCCGCCTAAGGCGTCTATCTCCCGGACGATTTGTCCTTTTGCGACGCCGCCCATTGCGGGGTTGCAGGACATTTGAGCGATGGTGTTCATGTTCATCGTACACAGCAAGACCTTGGCGCCCATCTTGGCTGCTGCGTGCGCTGCCTCACACCCGGCATGTCCTGCACCTACTACGATTACGTCATATTCTGGAAACATACTTTTCGTGTTATTGGTGTTTCACGTGGAACACCTGTGATCGAGAACAACCTTGGTGTTTCACGTGGAACATTTTATTGATTAAATAGCCTGATGGACTGATCTTCTAAATCCCTCATCTTTAACTTGTCCTCAGGCTTTTTGTCTTTGTATCCCATCAAGTGTAACAATCCGTGACTCATCACTCTTAGCAATTCGTTTTCAAATGCGGTATTTTCCTTGGTGGCGTTTTCTTTGACCCGATCGATGCTGATGAAGATATCGCTGATAATTACTTTGTCGCTGTCCGAGTTGTCAAAGGTAATGATATCGGTATAGGTATTGTGCTTGAGGTACTCTTGGTTGATTTGAAGAAGGTATTCATCGGAACAAAAGATGTAATTCAGTTCTTCAATGGCAAAGCCTTCGTTTGCCGCTATTCCCTTAAGCCATCTTTTGTGTTTGTTTTTGTCCGGTAAGGAAAACCTGATATCTTCTTCAAAGAAAAGAATCGCCATTGTCAGAGGTAAAATGTAAGAACCGTTTTTCTTCCTTGGTCTTCGAATTTCACGTCATCCGACAGGTGCTTCATGATGAATA
The DNA here is from genome assembly GCF_021491425.1 of Mariniradius sediminis. Taxonomy (NCBI): domain Bacteria; kingdom Pseudomonadati; phylum Bacteroidota; class Cytophagia; order Cytophagales; family Cyclobacteriaceae; genus Mariniradius; species Mariniradius sediminis. The sequence goes on from NZ_JAKEVZ010000024.1 coordinate 15,403, forward strand.
TGCCCCTGCCGCCGATCTTTTCAAGATTTTCCGGTGCGGTGGGGTCAGAGAGGTGCTCGTAGTCAAATCCCGGACCTTCGTCCACGATGGTGAAGTGCAGAGAATCGTCCTCGAGTCGCAACTCCAAATCTACTTTCTTGTTCCCATCCAACTGATTGCCATGCACGATGGCATTTGTCACGCATTCCGTCACCGAAATCATGATGTTGCCATAGATATCTTCATTGATCGTATACTTTTCCTTCGCATTATCGATGAAGCTTTCTATGATCTTGATATTCTCCATCAGTGATGGGATAGAAATTTTGATGGATTTCATGAATTAAATATGAATAAATTTCATTTAAATATTTTTATTCCATTTCCAGAATGATCGGACAATGATCGGAGTGCTGTGCCTCCGGAAGAATGATAGCTCTTTTCAAACGCTCCCGCATGGGCAGGGTTGTCATGTGGTAATCAATCCGCCAACCCAAGTTCTTTGCCCGAGACCCTGCCCTGAAACTCCACCAGGTATATTGGTGGGGATTCGGATTGAATAGCCGAAAGCTATCCTCAAAGCCTGAGGAGGTGAACTTGTCCATCCATGCCCTTTCTTCCGGCAGAAATCCCGAGGAGTTCTTGTTGGAGATTGGATTGTGGATGTCTATCGGCTTGTGGCAGATATTATAGTCCCCACTCATGATCAAATTAGGGAATTTTTGGATCAAATCCTGTGAGTAGCCATAGATATCATCCAAAAACTGGTATTTGAAGTCTTGTCTGACATCGCCCGTAGTGCCCGAAGGAAAATAAGCCGAAATGAATGAGAAATCATCAAAATCAGCCCGTATCATTCTGCCCTCGTCATCGTAGCTTTGGATTCCCATTCCGAAGGCTACGTTTTTTGGTTTGGTTTTGGTCAAAATCGCTACGCCGCTGTAGCCCTTTTTTACCGCAGGGTACCAATAGATATGGTAGCCCAAATCCTCAAAGACTGCCTTGTCGATATTGGTTTCTTCTGCCTTAACTTCCTGTAAACCAATCACATCAGGATCCGTCGCCTTGATCCAATCGACAAATCCTTTGTTGATTGCCGACCGGATTCCGTTTACGTTATAGGATGCGATTTTCATAGACTAGCGGTTCCCTTATTTGATGTCAATCTGGAATTCTTGTTCGAAATATTCCAATACCTGTATTTTGAGCAGCTTTTCCTGTTCCAAAATATCGAAATGCGGCAATTCCTTGAGCAATCTCCAATGTGGCCATCCGTCTTGGTCGATGTACTCCAACTCGTAAAACCCGGCGAGACTCAGCACCTTGCATATAGCGATGTGCATCAAGTCCTGCTTTTGCTCTTTGGAGAAATTGTGGTAGCCTTTGCCCAATTCCTGTACGCCGATAAGGAACAAAACGCCATTCAGGTCTTTTGGTTTCTTACCAAGAAGTTCCTCAATGCCCATCAGCAGCTTTCCCCAGCGTTTTTCCAGGTCAAGATCCTTTTTAAACATTCCCTTGTTTTTCCAATTCTTCCCAATACTCCACTGCCCGTCTCAAATGCGGAATCACGATAGAACCTCCAATGACCAGGGCAATAGAAAACACCTCGAATATTTCCTTCCTGCCTAGACCAGCCTCATGCGACTTGCCCAGGTGGTACTTGATGCAGTCGTCACAGCGCAGCACCATCGAACAGGCCAATCCGATCATTTCTTTTGTTTTCACTTCCAGCGCGCCTTCCGCGTAGGTATTGGTATCGAGGTTGAAAAAACGCTTGATGACCAAATTGTCGGAGTCCATGATTCTTTCGTTCATTTTGCTCCGGTAGGCGTTGAATTCTTCTATCAAATTCATTAATTTTTAGGAAGTTAATTTTAACCTGCAAATATAGCAGCTATTTGATCGTGTTACTTTCCCAACCATCCAAATTGAAAACAGGTTTCCAATTTTTCGAGGATTTTTTGTCCTTGGTCTTTCCGAGGACCTGCTGCCTGTGCAAGGCCAGCTTATTTGAGTTTGAAGATCAGCTGTGCAAAAGCTGTATCTCCAAGCTTCCGGTGACCAATTACCACCTGCGTCCACAAAACAATGACCTTGTCATCAAAATAACAGGCCTCACTAAGCCCGGATCGGTGATTTCGTTCCTGCGGTTTACCAAGAAAGGGGACAGCCAGCATCTGCTGCATCTGCTGAAGTATAAAAACAAACCGGAAATCGGCGTTGAGTTGGGTAGAATATATGGTAACCTGCTGAAAACGAATGGATTTGCCGAAAAGTGGGACCAAATTACCCCTGTGCCGCTTCATCCCTTGAAACTGAAACGAAGGGGTTACAACCAAAGTGAACAGTTTGCAAAGGGCTTGGCAGAAGCACTGGGGATTCCCGTTATCCATTCACTCCAAAGGGTGCTGTTTACCGAAACGCAGACCAAAAAAACAAGGATGCAGCGTTTGGAGAATGTGGCGGAGGTTTTTGCGATTCAGGAAAGCTTGCACGTCAGGGACAAAACTGTCCTCTTGGTCGATGATGTGATGACAACCGGCGCCACGTTGACGACCTGCGCGAATGTGCTATTCCACCATGATGCAAAGACCGTCGACATGGCTGTGATCGCTGCGGGGAAGAATTAATCAATTCGCAGGGTGGTGTGGGCGATTAGCGAAGGCATTATCCCATTTAATTTGCAGTTCACCCGATCTAAAACTATATTCCGTTGTGGTATTTAATCGTCAATTGCAGATACAAATTGTTTCTGACAATAGGGTGGAATTTCATCCACGATGAGTATCGGTATCCACCCAGTCCACCACCAAAAGTCTATTCCACACCTAGAAGGAGGATATAATGAAGACGTTTATTTTTATTTTAGTATCCATAGTGGTTTTGTTTTCATGTGATAGAACCGTTTTGCTTACAATTGACGATGATGTTAAGAAAGAGTTTGATTTTTCATGTGGTAGTGTGATGATAAATTCTGCCTACAGTTTTGGGCCAGGTTATAGAATCAGCCAACATTTTTATTTATCAACTCAAGTAATTTTGGATTTTGATTCCTTAAAGATGATTCACAAAGGAATAGAGCAACCTTTCAGGGTAACTGATGAAACCCTGGAATTAGTCATAGAGAAAAAAAAGATTGTTAAAGGCGAGAAATTGATTAACATCTTCGTCGATTTTCCTGACAATCTGAAGCCTGGTGACTCCTTGCTTATACGAATGAAGGGCTACATTATATGTGAAGGCACTTCTGTATATGATGATGAAATTGTTGTGTTATTGAAATGAGTTGGGACTAGAGGTAAAATGACATTCTTGCAAAGACTAAAACCATTGTAATGGAAAGGAAAATGATACAAGTCGCAGGGTTTTTGTTTTGCATTTTCCTTACGAGCTGTCAGCACACAGGGTCCAAGAAGATTGTTTGGGTTGGGTGCGAAATGCAGATTGACTCTGTCTATGTATCGAAAGAAGCGACGCGAGGTGCGTTTAAGTTAAACGATACACTTGCGATGTGGGATGGGTTTAATTTGCTACAATCCAATGGGTATGAGAAAATTGAACTTGATCCGAACAGATTGGATTTGAGAGGCCAAAATCCATTAACGTTTTCCGTTGGAGATGTTCAGGTCCCCTTTTGGCTACACAAGAGAGCCGGGTCAGATACGCTGTTTGTTGTCCAAAACAATAAGACGTTCCTTTTTAAGGTTCCCGAGCAGTTCTGCGGGAATCCTGAGGATTATTGGAAAGGACCTTGAGAAGATTTAACCATTCCAACCTAGGGATTTGCAGGTCAACTTAGTACCCTGTAGAACCACAAAAAGACCGATAAATATGAAATACATTCTGAAAATAGCCTTAATCCTGTTGATAATCTACAGCTTGGTTGTTCATATATTCAAGACAGTATTTGAGTTTTTCAACAAATCATAGTATACAGATTATTGGCTTTTAGTCCTCAGGAATGATGTCCCAAATTTGATAATAACTTTTGTCATCGTTTATGTTCTAACCAAGATAGTAATGTCATTCAATAAAGAACAATGAGGTTAAAACTTACTGTGTTGGGATTTCCCTCTTCTGTGTCGCTATGGATTTTTTATTTCGGCAAAAAACTTCTATCGTTTCATTTTCCTTGGGTGTTGTCGGGTATCGAAAAAGTCAAGTATAAAAATGAAATTGTCTTCTACCCTGTATATGATCTTGTAATTTCCCTCGACAACCCGTCTGTGGCCCATACCCAAATGAACAAGATGAGATTCTATTTGGCCAAGCATTGGATTTGCTACTAATTCCCCGGCTCTATCCAAGAGTCTTGAAGCTATTTCCCGCGCTTTCTGGACCGGCACGCCTTGCTTGTCGATCAAGAAGCGTAGGCATTGTTCAAGACTGTCTAGGGATTGATCCGTAAAAACCAGCTTCATATCCCCAGCCTTGCATTCAATTTTTCTTCCAACTCTTCCCGAGTCATGACCCTTCGATCTATGATATCCTTTTCGGCTTTCAGTGCCCTTGAACTCATCCTTTCAACAATTTCTGGGTCAAGATTGGTCTTCAGTAGTAGGGTTTTGATCGCCATCAGCACATCAACATCATCCTCTCTTTCAATCAGTTCTTTCAATTCAGATTTGATACCTTGTGCTTCCATCATATCTCGAATATAGCCAATTTCTGGAATATTATCTCGGGTTAGAACTGACAGTCCAAGGTCAGCATTATTTAAATGCGAGGTTGACCACTGCAATCCGTCTCTTTGCCATTTCTAATCGCCTTCAGCATCCATGCACAGGTTAATGGGGCTGAGATTTTGAATTTACCAACTTCCCCCCGCGCCGCCGCCGCCAAAGGAACCGCCGCCGAATCCTCCGAATCCACCCCCTCCAAAACCGCCAAAGGAACCTTTTCCGGAGGAGAAATCGCCGAATTTCCCTTTTGAGCCGCCTTTCAGCAGGTTTGCCAGTATAATGGTGGTCATCAGGTCGACACCGCCGCCTTTTCCGCCCATGTGGTTGTCGTTGTCCTTTCGGTTTCTAAGCAGTGGAAGGACGACGAAGATGAAGATAAAAAGGAGAAAGAAAATCAAGCCACCGACATGTTCGCCTGTATGGTCCACTTCATCGGCCTTGTATTCTCCCGAGGCAAGCTTAAAAATCATATCCGTGGCTTTGTCGAGGCCTTCATAGTAGGCTTCTTGGCGGAAATTGGGCACAATGAGTTGCTCGACAATGCGCTTGGCAAGTGCATCCGGTAATACGCCTTCCATGCCATACCCTGTCGCGATGAATACTTTCCTGTCTTCCATCGCAGCCAAAATCAGTACGCCGTTATCCCGGTCCTTTTGGCCGATACCCCATTTTTCCCCCAATTGGAATGCATAATCGCTGATATCATAGGGTCCGACAGAGCGAATTATCACAATCGTCACCTGTGACGAGGTGCTATCGTTGTAAGCGACGAGTTTTTGCTCCAAGCGATCGCGTTCTGCCGTGGAGAGGGTATTGGTGAAGTCATTGACCAAGCGGGGCGGATTGGGAACTTCGGGGAAATCGCCCTGTCCCATCACTTGGAAAGTGAAAGCCAAAAAGAGAATCAGGAAAGTATGTTGGATTTTGTACATGTATTCGCTTAGCCAAAGGATATTTCGTCGGGAAGTTCGTTGATGTCTCCCTTGTCATTGTAGGGAAAATGGGCACGAAGCTGTTTTCCACATTCTTCTATTCCCAAGATCAGCCCTTCCGTAAAGGCCTTGCGCTTGAAAGCCGCTACCATCTTGTCCTTGATATTTGCCCAGAAATCGGACGGAACGACACGGTTGATGCCGCAATCCCCCAAAACGGCAAAGCGGTGGTCTTCCACTGCCAAGTAGAAGAGCACCGCGTTTCTGTCTGCTGTTTTGTGCATGCCAAGCTTTTCAAAAACCTCCGCCGCACGGTCCATGACGTCATCGGATGTATGGTTTTCGATGTGTACTTGGATTTCACCCGAGGTCTGTTTCTCGGCGTTTCGGATCGCTTCGATGATTTTTTTCCGATCTTCTGGGGAAAACAGCTTTTCTGCCATTGTATTAGAATTGAACCGTTGGCGCTTGTTCGGCACCTTGGGCAGCTTCAAAATATCCCTTGGTTTCGAACCCATACCAACCCGCAAACAAGTTGTTTGGAAATGTCCGCAGGGATGAATTGTAGGATTGAACCGATTGGTTGAAGTTTCTCCGTGCTACTGCGATGCGATTTTCTGTTCCCTCGAGCTGCGCCTGCAATTCCAGAAAGTTCTGGTTGGCTTTGAGTTCGGGGTATCTTTCTACCGCAACCAACAATCTGCTCAAGGAACCACTCAATTGGTCTTGGGCTTGCTGGTATTGGGCGATTTTCTCAGGAGAAAGATCATCGGACTGCAGCGTAATGGAGGTTGCCTTGGCGCGGGCTTCGATCACGGCCGTGAGTGTTTCCTGCTCAAAATCCGCATAGCCTTTTACCGTATTGACCAAATTTGGAATCAGGTCTGCCCTTCTCTGGTATTGGGTTTCTACTTCTGCCCACTGCCCGTTGATGGTTTCTTCATTTTGCACAAACATATTGTACACACCGACGGCTTTGGTGTAGATAAAAATACCTACCACCGCAATGATCAAAATGGGAATGAGTGCTTTTTTCATTTTCTTTCTAGTAAGGTTGGAAATTCAAAGTTAAGACAACGGAATTGAAAGCGCAGGGTTTTACTCCACAACATTGTCAGGGCTCGACGCAGGAATCAGGTTTTTCAAATAGATGTAAAAACTCGTCCCTTCGCCAACAACGCTCGATACGGCAAGGTTGCCGTCGTGTGCCCGAATTTGTTCCCTGACGAGGTAAAGGCCTAGGCCTTTGCCTTCGACGTGCGAGTGAAATCGCTGGTACAAGCCAAACAACCTGTCCCTGTACCTATCCAAATCGATGCCGATGCCGTTGTCCTTGAACTCAATCACGGTGTAATCTGCTTTGTGATAGGTTCTGATGTGAATCACAGGAGAGCGGTCCGGATGCCTGTACTTGATGGCGTTGGTTGTCAGGTTGATGATGAAATTTTCGAGGTGTGAATAGACGTAATTGATATTCGGGGCTAGTTGGAAATCCATGTGGATTACCGTCTCCGATTCCTGCAATTGCTTCGAAAGGCTTCGTTCGATATTGCGTACGAGTTTTTTGAAACTTACATTCTCGATCTTCGGAATCTTGTTCTTTTTGATTGAAACCACTTCAATCAAATCTTCCAACGTCCCGTGAAGAATATTGGTAGAAGCGCGTAGGTTTTCAATCACCTCCACGTTTTCCGGATCGGCGGGGGCATCGCTGTTATACAGTTCGAGCAGTGAGGAGATATTGACAATCGGAGCGCGGATATTGTGCGAAATGATATAGGCAAAGCGCTGCAATTCCTCATTTTGGGATTTGAGGTCCTTGATGAGACGGTCACGTTCGGCTTCAGCGATTTTTGCTTCGGAGATATTTTGTGTCACGAGCAATATCCGATCCACGCTTCCGTCGTTGTTGAACAACGGCACCCCATTTTTGGTGTAATATTGGTTGTCCACCAATACTTCAAACATGACCGACTCGCCCTGCAAAACCTTCTCGAGTCGTTCCCTTACTTTTTCTCTGGTTTTTGGGTCATAGATCTCCAAGTGTGGTTTGCCCACCAGCGTCTTTGGATCGAGGTTCAAGTATTGGTAGCCCGTTCCGTCCGTAAAGACGTAGCACAATTCCCTATCCAGAATCTCTATGATGCCTTTGGGGAAATTCTCGGCAATGCTCCTAAAAAGCATCTCTGAGGAGACCAACATTTTCTCAAAGTAGGTCCTGTTCAGTTCCGCCCCGATTCTACCCGCAAGGACATTCAACAGGTTGTAAAATCCCTCCGTATAGGGTTTTGGATTTTCGTCCATCAGCACGAGTATGCCGATTTTGTTTTTGTCATTGTCCGAAATCGGCACGCCCATGTAGCAGGATATCTTTTTGTCCACCAGACCCTTGTCCTCGGGAAATTTGATATATGCATCCTGCTGAACGATGTAGGGAGCGTTGGAATTCAGACATTCGTAACAAGGTGATCCTTTCAGGTTGTAAACAAACATTTTCCCAGGTTCACCATGCGAAAAATGGGAAATCACGTTGGCAATCTCCGTTTTTTCGTCTACTTCGGCTATGAAGCAGCCTGACATTTGGAGCTTTTCAGATAAATAGGCCGTGAGCTTGTCAAAAAACTCCTGACCACTGTACCTTGAAGTCCTTTCCGTCAATTCGGATAAGATGTTGGATAGAAACTGTTCCTCGCTAATGTCCTCCAAAATCGCCTGAAAAACCTTACCCTCTTCAACGGTCTTGGCGTTGACCCGAATATGAAACAAGGCCTTGCTGAAATGACTCACATAAGGGCCTTCGTAAAACCCATAGCCTGTATCGATGCTGTTGCGGTAAGCTTCGGCTATCGGATGGTTTCCGACCAGGTCAAACAGGTTTCTGCCAACGATGATGGCGGGATCTTTGACATTGACCTTTTCGATGAATTTCTTGTTGACATCAAGAATAACTCCTTGATTATCATATTGAAATACGGGAAGTGGATTCTCTTCGAATAATGATTTGTACCGCTTCAGGTTGAGAAGCGATTCGATTTCTTTCTCTTTAGTATAGGTAAAATCAATAAAAATTCCGGCCCAAATCGACTCATTGGGATATTGCTTAACCCGGTTGGATGCGCCGTAAAGCCACTTGGTCTTGCCGGAAGGGGTGATGATCCGAAAATAGCTTTCGAATTTTTTGTTTTTCTCGTAAGCTTCCCGATCGGCATTCAACACAGATTGGTAGTCGTCGGGATGAATGTGGTACCGAATGATGTGTTCGCTTTCCACTATTTGGGATGGCTCGAGTTCCCAAAGTGTCCTGCTGCCTTCGCTCACATATACAAAGTCCCTGGACCCGTCAGGATATGCTTTGAGCATGTAGACCATTCCCGGCACAACTCCCATGAGTTGGTCCAAAACCGTCTGATTCTCAAGCAGGTCTTTTTCGATTTGTTTGAGTGCGGTGATGTCTGTGAGGATCCCAAGTTGCAGGTTTTTTGAAATGGATTCCCGGGCATCATGGTTGGCTTCGTCGAGCAGATCTACATAGTGCCCGTTTGCATGCAGCATTCGAAAATGCCTTTTTCCTGCATGCTGAAAACCATGCTTGAAAATTCCCCTATCCGCCGGATGCACGAGGTTTAGGAAGTCATCATACGGAATGGTTGATATCTGATCTGTGGTGTAGCCTAAGATTTCCGATACATTACCGGAAAAGGATAAAATCTGACTTTCTAGATCAAATTCATAATATACAGGCCCGCTATCCAGTACTTCATGTTCGTGGAAAATGGATTCATTTCGCTTTGGTCCAGATCCATATTCCAATTGGACCAGGCAATGGATTGGGGAAATGGTCTGTTGTGTGAGGTATAAGTGGTTGGGGAAAATACAGACAACTTTCTGCTTGTTGTTGAAAAAACCTTCCAGTTCCATTTTGTCCAAAAAATCAAACCGCTTTTCGTAATACGACTTCCAGGAGGAGATGCTTCCAAACTCTCTTTCCTCAGGCATACCCAGGAACACCCTATCGTTGGCTTTGTCCATGAGCCAAGATATTTTGACAAGCTTGCCAAATGATACCGGCGAGATGAGCACATTGACCAAATAGGAGTGATCTTCCTGCGCAATCACGTATCCTTCTATTTGGACCATCCGAAAAAACCGGTCTTTCCAAACCAAAGGACAAACGACTTTGTCTCCATTGCCCAATAAATCAAAAACATACTGAAAAAAAGGTCTTGGGAGTGAGGGCATCAGCCGTTCGAAAAAGGACTGCTTGTAAAACTTGTCCCCAGTCTGTAATAGGTTTTTGATTTCGGAGGAAACGTAAAGCAATTCAAAACTTTCGTCCTGGTACTTTTGGAAAGTAAGGAGGATATTTTGAAAAGTGGCGAGACGACTTTCAGGCATAAGCAAAGGAGGAACCTTGTCCCTCAGCCGGATGGGAGACAACGCCGGCCTACAGGGTCAGGATTTCAAATATACAATTCTTCGTCAATCCTTTGCCCAAAACAAAATCTAAATATTCGAGGAAATAGTTGAATTATATTTGTCTTTTGAGTTTAAACTTTATCTCCTTCAACTCAAAGTCGGTTCGACTTGCGTCCTTGAACCTCCGCACTTCCAAAAATATTTCCTTGCCTTCCTCAGACCGCAGCAGCTTAATGAGCTCGGGCAGTTCCCAAAAATCCATGGGTATTTTGTTGATCTTGACAAACTCATCCCTTGGTTCCAAGCCGGCGAGTGCGGCGGGTGAATTTTCCCGGACTTGGGAAGCATAAATGATCTTTTCGTCCCCGATTTCAATCCTCGGTGTGATTCCGCTCATGTCAAATTCAAAGGGAGATGCATAGGTGCTGCCTTTTTTCATGTACATCCTGTCCCTTGTGTAGTCGAATATCAAGGTCATCCTACCCAAAATCTCAGAACCAACGCTTCCTTGGCGACCACTTTCCTTGATTACGTAGCTGAAATCTGTTTCTTCGGGAAAGGAAGTCAACACGTCACTGAACCGTATTCCGCCGATTTGAAGCAATCTTGTCCGTGCTACGAATCCAAACAAATCCCCGCCCAAGGATCTTCCCAACTCACTTTCGATATGCTCCTCTGGAAGTTTGATTTCCGGCGTGGTTTCCATATTCAACAAAAGTCCATGATTGGCGCCGGTGTCGATCAGGAGCTTGGCATTCAGCTCTTGGTTATTCGTCTGCTTTACCTTGGTCATGATGTAAGGCTTGCTGTTCTCGATCTTAATGGGGTATTTCTTGTAGCCAAACGGTTTTCTTGGCAAGGTTTCCGGTTTGTAGAAAGTGAGCATTTGTTGATCGTAGTCGATTTTCACGGGGTTGTATTTGAAAAATTCAAAACCCAAAACCCCGTGCACCGGAAGTCCGATGACACGCTCGAGCTCCATGAAATCCTGGTCCAAAACAAGAATCGTTTGGTGGATACCCTCCAAGAAGCCCAAATCCATGTAATTGTTGGGAGAGACCGAGGCTGTCAATACCGAATTGCCGTCCGCACCCACAAGGTCGAGCTTACGGGTGTACTTTAGACCAATATAGTCCCCAAAGGTTTTGCTGAAAAGTATGTTTGTCTTGACACCGGTATCGAGCAGGAAATTTACTGGTGGGCCATTGTTGATGGACACCAGTACAAGGATCAAGTTATTGGAAACGATGACGGGAAGCTCGGTTTTCTTTTGCTCGGTTTTCTTTTGGTAAAACCCGGGAACCTGCGCACGTACAGTTGCTGCCGAGAGCAAACAAACGGTGATGAAGAGTAGGATTTTTCTCCAAAGCGCCATGTTTGGGGTTATTTGGGTTTGTGTAGTGGAAGTTAAGAATAAAATGATTTTTGTGGATGAATGTTTGGGTGAAATCATTCCGCCAGTCATTTTTGGGTAATTTTTTCTTGTTTGGAATCAAAGTAAATAACGGTGAAACTGACCCTTTGGCTTTGGGTTTTATTGAAAAAATCTAAAAAATGCATGATCTTTAAATTTCAATAGATTGATACAATGGCAGAGCAGTCCGTCCTAGAAAAGGCCAAGAAGATATTTGAAAACTTCCTGTTGAGACAGGGAAGTAGGAAAACCCCCGAGCGGTTTTCTGTCATTGATGAACTGTATGCCTTGCCCCAAGACGAGCATATCGACGTAGAAGGCCTTTTTCTCCTCATGCGCAACAAAGGCTACACCATCAGCCGCGCCACGATTTACAATACACTGGACCTTTTGGTAGAGTGCGGCCTTGCAGTGAAGCATCAGTTCAAGGACAAAGTAGCCTTGTACGAACAGGCGCTTACTTACCAGCACCACGATCACCATGTATGCAATCAATGCCGTAAAATCAGGGAGTTTTCCGACGAGCGGATCAACGCCATCAAGGAAACCATGGGACGGGAATTGCAATCAGCGATTACGAGTCATTCCTTGGTGCTGTATGGTGATTGTCAGATAGAGAACTGCGAAAACCTTGCGATCGTCTAGCGCTTGCGGAAGATTTTTTTGTAAATCGGTTTCCTGTACCAAAACTGCGCATACAACACCGGGTACAGTAGTGGACTGAGGATTTTCAATCGGGCAGAAAAATTGATTTCGTCCACAATGGTTGAGCCGGATTCCTCCCGGATCACTCGGTGCTTGTGCTTCCAAAATCGCAGAAAAAAGGGAAGCTTTTTTCCTTCATCAACAAAAAAGAACTCCTGTTCATCAGTCCGGTCGGACGTAATAATACTCGTCCAAGTTTGATTGAAAAAAATAAAGTTCAACTCCAAGCTCACTTTGTCTCCCCTCCTACAGCCGTCAAACCGTAGCAATTTGACAGGCGGAAACGGTGGGTTTAACTTCAGGAACAAATCCTTATTGAACCCTTGCTTCACCGAAAGGTAGTCCTGTTCGACTCTGGTTTTGATGTTTATTTTCATGACGCATCAAAAGGTCAAGACGAAAATCAAAAACAGTACCAACCAGATCAAATCCATGAAATGCCAATAATCCATAAAGAGTTTTATCCGCATTTTTTCAAATGGATTGGTAAGCAAAATGAGCTGTTGGACTTCGTCGGCACTCTTCCGTCGGTATTGGAACAACATAATCAACGAAAACACCATAGCGCCCAACAAGTGGAAAAGATGTATGGCACTCAGGACATATAGAAAACTGCCACTCGGAAAGCCCGAAAAGTCCACACCCATTTCACTCAGTTCTTTCCAGCCCAAAAACTGAAAAAGGGTAAAAACCAAGCCCAACACAAATGTCCAAGCCATATAATTGCGCAGCTTCTCGATCTTTTCATCCCTGAAGTACACGATCAGCTTTGATACGGTAAACCCGCTGATCAAAAGCACAAAGGTGCCAATGATAAACGAACGGGGGATTTTGTAGCCATTTTGTTGCAGCAGCTCGGTATTGGAGGCGAGAAATCCTGCTGTCATGAATAGAAAAATCAAACCGCTTCCCAGCATCCCCAAGTACATGAGGGTTTGGTAGGGATGCATTTTTTCGATTCTCTGTAGCAGGTTTTCCTTGGTCTTGACCATTTTTTTTCAACTTCTAGAAAAAGTAAACATTTATCGGCCCTCAAGGTTCAGGGGAAGCAAGACAATTTGATAATCGCGGAGGCAAAAAGGAATAGAGATCATTTTCCTACCTTTGTGCCTTCTTCACCAAGTCCCCCTTTACTTTGGACAAAGCAGCGTTTCTTTCACTCTACGAAAAAGACCCGTTTATTCTGACGTTTTCCCAGCAGCTGACAAGCGCAGGCAAGCAGGATTTCCAGATGAAAGGATTGGCCGGGAGTTTGGACATGGTGGTATTTTCCTCGGTATATAAGGAGGCAAAGGGCTGCCACCTGTTGATTGCCCATGACAAAGAGGAGGCCGCCTACATCAACAACGACCTTGTGGAACTTCTCGGGGATGGAAGTACGTACTTTTTCCCTTCCAGCTACAAAAGACCCTACCACTATGACGAGGTCGAAAATGCCAACGTCCTTCAGCGTGCGGAAATCCTCAACAAGATCCTGAGTCAGGATACCAAGCATCCCATCATCGTGACGTATGGGGAGGCATTGTACGAAAAAGTCATCAACAAGCGCTCGCTGAAGGAAAACACGTTCAAAGCAGCGGTGGGTGAAAAAGTAGACTTGGAGTTTATCGAGGAATTGCTCAGTACTTATGACTTCGAAAAAACCGATTTTGTCTACGAACCCGGGCAGTTTGCCATCCGTGGTGGGATTTTGGATGTGTTTTCCTACGCCAATGAGCTTCCCTATCGTTTGGAGTTGTTTGGCAAGGAAATCGAAAGCATCAGGACATTTGATCCAGAAACCCAACTTTCCCTCGAGAGCATCCATGAAATCAACCTGATTCCCAACGTGCAGACCAAGTTGCTGCAGGAACAGCGTCAGTCGTTCCTCGGATTCTTGCCGGAAAACACGACAGTTTGGTTCAAGGACTACCAATTTACGCTCGACATCATTGAGGAAAACTTCCTCAAGGCACAGGCACAGTTTGACCAGATTATTTCCAACACTGCCAATAAAAAGCTCCTGCTTAAACCCGAGGACCTCTTTGATGATGCCGATTCCTTTTCCAATCTGCTGCAACCTTTCAAAAGGGTGGAATTTGGTCACAAGTTTTACATGAAGGGTGTGCAGCCTAGCAATTTCGACGCACAGCCACAGCCTTCCTTCAACAAGAACTTCGACCTTCTGGTCCAAAACCTGCACGAAAACGGAAACAAGGGCCTTTTGAACATTGTCTGCTCGGAAAGTGAAAAGCAGCTGCTGAGGCTGGAAAACATCTTTCGGGAACTCGATCCAACGCTGCAGGTTCAATACTTACAAATCGGATTGCGAGAAGGGTTTGTTGATAAGACTTTGCAGGTCGCCTGCTATACGGACCATCAGATTTTCGAGCGCTTCCACAGGTACAAAACCAAGTCCAAGTCCAGCAAATCCAAAGCCCTTACGCTACGTGAATTACGGACGCTTCAGCCGGGGGATTTTATCGTGCATATAGATTATGGAGTCGGGAGATTTGCCGGATTGGAAAAGGTAGACGTGCATGGCAAATGGCAGGAAGCAGTCAGGTTGGTATTCAGGGATGATGACCTGCTTTTTGTCAACATCCATTCCCTGCACAAAATCTCCAAATACTCGGGCCAGGAGGGCACACTGCCCAGCATGTCAAAACTTGGCAGCCCTGAATGGGAAAACAAGAAGCGCAAGGTCAAAAGCAAAGTCAAGGACATTGCCAAAGATTTGATAGCCTTGTATGCCAAGCGGAAAGGCGCTCCGGGATTCCGCTTTTCGCCTGATTCAGTCTTGCAAGTGGAATTGGAAAGCTCCTTTGTTTTTGAAGATACACCTGACCAAGCCTTGGCCACGGCAGACGTGAAGGCTGATATGGAAAAACCGTATCCAATGGACAGGCTGGTCTGCGGGGACGTGGGCTTCGGGAAGACAGAGGTAGCGATCCGCGCGGCCTTCAAGGCCCTGAATGATCGAAAGCAAGTGGCTGTATTGGTTCCCACGACGATTTTGGCGATGCAGCATTTTCATACATTTAGTGAGCGTCTCAAAAGCTTTCCCGTCGTGGTAGATTATATCAACCGGTTCCGCACAGCGAAAGAGATCAAGGACATCACCGCCAAAGTGGCTTCAGGAGAGATCGACATCTTGATCGGTACCCATCGGATTGTCAATAAAGACGTGAAATTCAAGGACCTTGGCCTTTTGGTCATCGACGAAGAGCAGAAGTTTGGCGTTAAGGTCAAGGATCAACTCAAGGAGATGAAGGTCAATGTGGACGTGTTGACCCTTACGGCCACGCCAATCCCAAGAACTTTGCATTTTTCCCTCATGGGCGCACGGGATTTGTCCGTGATAGCGACCCCTCCGCCAAATAGACAGCCTGTAACGACGGAAATCCATACTTTCCGCGAAGAGGTCATCCGCGATGCGATCGCCTATGAACTGAGGCGCGGGGGGCAGGTTTTCTTTGTCCACAACCGCGTCGGGGAAATCGATTCGATCGCCAACCTTATCCTTCGCTTGGTTCCGGACGCCCGCGTAGCTGCAGCACACGGACAGATGGATGGACAGAAGCTCGAAAACATCATGGTCAAGTTTATCGAAGGTGAATATGATGTGCTGGTATCCACCAATATCATCGAATCCGGTCTCGACATCCCCAATGCCAACACCATCATCATCAACCGTGCCCATATGTTTGGCCTAAGCGACTTGCACCAAATGCGCGGCCGTGTCGGTCGATCCAACAAGAAGGCATTTTGCTACCTTTTGACCACGCCGACATCTGGGTTGACGCCCGAGGCAAGGAAGCGCTTGCAGACTTTGGAGGAATTTTCGGACTTGGGTGATGGTTTCAAGGTCGCGATGCGGGACTTGGATATCCGCGGTGCCGGAAATCTTTTGGGAGGAGAACAGTCGGGTTTTATTACTGACCTGGGATTCGAGATGTACCATAAGATTTTGGATGAGGCAGTTCAGGAATTGAGGGAGAATGAGTTTGCCTATCTGTTTGAAGTCGATCTCAAGGAGAAAGTGGAGGTTTTGGTGCAGGATTGTGTCATAGAGACGGATTTGGAGCTATTGATTCCTGAGACCTATGTGAGCAATATCTCCGAGCGCTTGAGCCTTTATTCCAAATTGGATAACATCAAAAAGGAAGACGATCTAATGAAATTCATGGAATCCATCCGTGATAGGTTTGGCCCTGTGCCCAAGGTGGTGGAGGATTTGTTTGAGACGGTCCGTCTTCGTTGGATAGCCGAGGAGCTGGGTTTTGAGAAGCTGGTGGTGAAAGGACAGGTCATGAAATGTTACTTTGTCTCTCCCGAGAGAGAAAAATACTTTAAATCCGATACCTTTGGCAGGATTTTGGCGTTTATACAAACCCAAGGTAAGTATTGTAAAATCAAAGAGGTCAAAAACCGCTTGATCCTCGTTATCAGTGAGGTAAACAGCATTGCCAAAGCCAAAAAGTGGTTGGAGCAGATGAAATTTTCATAAAAGTTGAAAATTTTTAATCCAGACATTTTTGCTTTTCCCCAAAAATTAATTGCAGTATTTCGTTCCAAAGCGCAAAAAAGGCCATTTTCTGAAAACTGGGAGCGAAAAAAATTGTTGTGATTCAAATATGATTGATTATATATTAGCGTTCTATTGTTGCCTAAAAAACGAATGAATTATGGCTTTTGCACAGAATAAAACAGGATTGATTTTGGCTGCCGCGATGATTGTAGTCGGCTCAGCGTTATCCTCATGTAACAAAACCCCGGGCTACGGCAGACGCACAGCGGCCAAGCCGGGAAAGGCTAGCCCCACCACAGGAGCGGAATACAGTTTCAGCGATAAGGACAGTACCAACTTCCAAGTGACACGCTTGGCCAAGCAGGAAATCGGTCCCAACCTGAAATACATCCAAGGTGGACGCGCTGTATTGGGTTCACAGGAACAGGATGTGATGGCTTTCCGCGACAACGCAGAAAGAACTGTTACGATTGCCTCCTTTTTTATGGATGAAACAGAGATCTCCAACAATGACTACAGGGAGTTTTTGTTTTACATGAAAAAGCAGGTAAGTGCAGACTCCATCAAAAAACTTGAACCACGTGAAGGAGTATGGGCTGGCGTATTGTCTTATAACGACGTGTATGATACGTACTACTTCAGATTCCCAGGCTTCAACTTCTACCCTGTTGCGGGTGTATCTTGGAACCAAGCGAACGTTTATGCTAAGTGGAGAACGGAGTTTGTGTCCAACCTGACGAGGGAAAGAAATAAACTGGATAGTTCCTTGACCAAAAATCAGCTGATCGAGCGCGGTGTGGCATTCGCGGAATACAGACTTCCAAGTGAAGCGGAGTGGGAATACGCTGCTAAAGCGATGATTGGTGTTCAGTATATGGATGAGAACCAAGAGTTTGGAAGGATCTATCCATGGGATGGCAGAGGCGTAAGGAATCCATACAACGTGAAGAGAAAAGGCAAGCAAGGTGATTTCTTGGCCAACTTTAAGCGGGGCCGTGGTGACTATGCCGGTATCGCAGGTAGCAGAACCAATGACGGTGAAATCATCCCGACCAACGTATATGACTTCCCACCAAACGATTTCGGCTTGTACAATATGGCTGGAAACGTCAACGAGTGGGTACAAGACGTGTACAGACCGCTTTCCTATCAGGACTTTGATGACCTGAACCCATTGAGGAAGGATGGTATCTTTGACGAGGAAGAGACATACGCTACGACGATGATCGATGACAACTACCGCGTGTACAAAGGCGGTTCTTGGAGAGATATGGCCTATTGGCTTGCCCCAGGTACAAGAAGATTTATGCACCAAGATTCATCCGCGAACCACTTGGGATTCAGGTGTGCGATGATTTCGATCGGAGCAAACGGAAAGTAAATTTTAGTATTTGGTTAAATGTAGAAGGGGTCCCAAAAGGGCTCCTTTTTTTTGTGTTTTCTTTCCAAAGAACCTACATAGGATCGAAGTTATCCACACAAATTATCTGTGTTGATCTGTGAAATCTGTGGTTCAATAATTATTACCACAGATGACGCAGATTTTCACAGATTGGGGGAGATCTTCGGGCTTGCTTATTTTTTCTAAAGCGAACTACCAATGAGGCCAAAAGCTTCTGCTGTTGATAGAAATGAATGAAACTCGCGAGACGTGGATTTTCGCCTGCCGTACACTTTTTCCAACCAATTGGCCTAAAAAGAGCCGCAGATTTAGGCGGGATTACTTAATTTGAGCTCTTCTATACCTAAATCAGCTAAACCATGAATAGAATTTTACGATGCGTGCCGTTCTTCCTGCTTTCGCTAGGATTGATGTCGGCACAGGTCAGTGCCCAAGAAGCGCTGAAATACCAGACACCGCCCAAGGAGATTGCGGATTTGGTCAATGCCCCTTTAATCCCCTTGGTGAACTTCAGCCGAAGTGGTGACTTTATGATGCTGCTCGAGCGTCCAGGAAATCCAAGCATTGAGGACTTGGCCCAACCCGAGTTGAGAATCGCCGGACTCCGCATCAATCCGGCCACAAGCGGCCCCAGCCGTTCCGGTAGTTTTGAGAATGTGGTGATCAAAATCACCCGTGGAGGCCAAGAGAAGAAGATTAGCGGACTTCCGGCTAATCCTAGGCTTGGAGGCTTTACCCTTTCGAAGGATGAAAAATATGTTGCCCTGACCAACACGACCCCAACGGGCATCAGCCTTTGGGTTGTTGACCTGAGCACTTTGGAGGCCAAGAAACTGACCGGTGAAATTGTCAACGGCGTATATGGCGGTGCCATCTCCTGGACTCCGGATAACAAGATCCTCCTCAAAGCGGTGAACCCAAATCGTGGTAGCTTGCCAAAAGCACCGACCGCGCCATCAGGTCCGACCGTACAGGAAACCTCCGGAAATGCTGCACCCTCAAGGACTTACCAGGACTTGTTGACAAATCCCTATGATGAGGCACTCTTCGCCTATTTCATGGATTCACAGTTGATGTTGGTGGATTTGCAGGGCAACAAACAGCCTATCGGTCCAGCCGGAATGATCAAATCCATGGATCTTTCTCCCGATGGAAAATTTCTGTTGATGGAAATTCTGAAGAGGCCGTTTTCTTATTTGGTTCCGGCATCCCGTTTTCCCTATGATGTCGAGATTTGGGATATCCAAGGTAATAAGGTCAAGACTTTGGCTCAAATCCCATTGGATGAAGTGCGCCCAACGGGCTTTGATGCGACGGTGAAAGGGCCAAGGTCCATCAGTTGGCGGGCGGACAAACCTGCCACACTCTATTGGGTGGAGGCCCAAGATGGAGGCGACCCAAAGGTGAAAATGGAGGAAAGGGAAATCATCTATACGCTGGATGCGCCATTTGCTGTCCAGCCGACCAAATTGGCGAGCATCGGCTATCGTTTTGGTGGAATCAATTGGTCGGATGACAACTTTGCCTTGCTGAATGAACGATGGTTTGCCAGCAGGCAAGAGCGGGTATCCGTCATCAATCCTTCCAAGCCGGGGGAAAAAGGGAGTGTCATTATCGAGCGATCTTCGGACGATATTTACAATGACCCGGGAAATCCAGTTTTCATTACCAATGGCTATGGAAGGCAGGTGTTGATGAGAAAGGGGGACGAGGTATTCATGACCTCAGAGGGCGGAAGCCCGGAGGGCAGTATGCCCTATCTCTCCGGTTTCAATATCAAGACGAAAGCCGAACGGATTATCTGGAGAAGCAAAGCGCCTTACAACGAGCGTGTGTCGAAGGTCCTTTCCCCTGATGCGACTGAATTTGTGACGATCAAAGAAAGTACCGATATCCAGCCCAACTATTGGTTGGTAAACACCAAAAAGCGTATTGCCCCGATCCAACTTACCCAATTTGAACATCCTTATGCGTCCATCAAGGGTATCAAAAAGGAACTGGTCAAATACAAAAGAAAGGATGGCCTTGACCTTTCGGCAATCTTGTACACACCGGAGGGCTATGACCCTACCAAAGACGGCCGACTGCCAGTCGTGATGTGGGCCTATCCAAGGGAATACAAATCGGCGGCTACCGCGGCACAGGTGCGCGGCTCCAAATACACCTTTACCCGTCTCAATTGGGGTTCACCGATTTATTGGGTGACACAAGGCTATGCCATCATGGACCAAACGGAGATGCCGATTGTCGGTGAAGGCGAAAAAGAACCCAATGATACCTTTGTGGAACAATTGGTGGCCAATGCGGAAGCTGCGATAGACTACATCGTCGGCACCGGCATCGGTGACAGAAACCGCATCGCGGTCGGTGGTCATTCCTATGGTGCATTTATGACGGCCAACCTCCTTTCCCATTCCAACTTGTTTGCTGCGGGGATTGCCAGGAGTGGCGCGTACAACAGGACCCTAACGCCCTTTGGCTTCCAGGCGGAAGAAAGGACTTATTGGGAGGCACCGGATGTGTACAACATCATGTCGCCCTTTATGAATGCCAACAAGGTCAAGACTCCGATTTTGTTGATCCATGGCGAAGCCGACAACAACTCCGGGACGTTCCCCATCCAGTCTGAACGCTACTACAACGCCCTCAAAGGTCATGGCGCGACGACCCGCTTGGTTTTCCTTCCCCACGAAAGCCATGGCTATGCAGCGAAGGAGTCGATTCTACATACGCTTTGGGAACAGCATCAATGGCTGGAGAAGTGGGTGAAGAATAGACCCTAGATTTGAGAGGTGAAATAGGAGATTTGAGACAGGTGCAGCTTAGCCATTTGTGGATAAGTAGCTGAATTTCCCTCCAAGACATGCGTGTTTTGGAGGGAAATTTTGTTTTTAACCACAGATGACACAGCAATCCGAGGGTATAGCCTTGGGATAACCGAATTATTTGTGATCATCTGCGAAATCTGTGGACCATTATTTTTAACCACAGATGACGCAGATTTCCACAGATGGGAATCTTCGGCTTGAGGGATTTGATTCAGTTCCTTGTAAACAAATGACTCATGAATCCGAACGTATAACCTTGGAATAACTCTTTTATCTGTGTTCATCTGTGAAATCTGTGGTCCATCATTTTTGAACCACAGATGAC